>JAAGZR010000432.1 GCA_024206155.1 Aliivibrio sp. | reverse complement strand
TTTAGCTTCAAGCCTAATGTTCATTTCAGCAACATCAATGGCTGCAGATAATGATCCAAACAATGCCATCATGAGTAACTTTAGCTACGACTATGTTGAAGCTCGCATTGGATTTAGCCCTTCAACATTCGGTGCTGGTTTTAGTAAATCAATTCACCCTAATGCACACGCGATTGTTTCAATCGACTCTGAATTAGATGGCGATTACGATTTAGCAACTGGACTTGGTTTTCACGCTCCAGTAAATAATTGGGCTGACATTACTGGTGAAATGCTACTTCGCGTTGTTGATGATAACAAACATTACAAAAATGATACTGGTATGGAACTTAACTTAGGCGTACGCCAATGGTTAGGTCCACAATTAGAAGTCGGTGGTAAAGTAGGTTATTTGTCAATTAATGATAACGACGATACGTTATTCTCTGTGTACGGTCGCTTTCACTCAACAGAACTATTTTCAATTGGCGCAGAAGGCCGTTTTAACGGCATTTATGGCGACCAAGTGATGCTCACTACACGCTTTAAATACTAATTTATATTAGCTCGTAAATTTAAAGCAAAAAAAACCTCGTTATACCTTCATACTGAATGGATAACGAGGTTTTTTTATATCGTAGACTATAATTCTAACTAAACTATCTAATCTAACGACTTCCCAAACGAACATTACACCTGTTGTAATAATGCTTTTTTCATTGGTTCTTGAAGTAACGTCCAGTGCACACCTGATTCTGCACCTGCAAATTTCCATAATAGTTTTACATCTACGTCACCGCCATAAGTTGTATTTACTTTTTTAAATACATCAACAGCACCGATTTCAAAAAATGAGCTTACATCAGGAACTCCCGCTTTTTTTACCATTCTTTCTAGTGTTAATTGCATATTAGGCAGATCACGTAAACGGCGATTTTCTTTTGACTTCTTAAACTCTCGTTCAAGTCGTGAATTTTCCATAGTTTCTTGAATAATCTCCATCAGTAAAGCAGAGTTTTTCTCAAATAAATCACTAACATCAAAATAATTAACAGTCGCAATAGTGGTTTTCTTTACATGCTTAAAACGTTCACAACCTAGTTTCTCAAATGTGTTATCAACCTCACCACCTCCACGAACATACAAACGCCCTTCGGTGACAAGTGAAAACATAGCATCATCAGTGAATAAGCCAACACCACCGAACATTGAGCGTTTATTGAATCGACCTAGTTTTTTTACAAAGCTAAAAAAGCGTTCCTCTAAATGGTTCATTTCGATCTCCTTGATCTTAAACTTAGCGACCCCCGTCCCTGTCATAAATTTGACACCAAGCAAATGAATATTAAACATACAACTTAAATTTATCTATTATTTTTCTTATAAGCCATGAATTTACTGTGTTTTTTATTATTACGATCACACATTAGAGCTTTAATTTATGAAACAAAGTAAGTTTTCTTTCAGGCCGATATCACATTATAATCTCATATTATTGCCTGGTGTTTCATTGACAGTGCTCACATTAATCATTCACTTTAGTTATATTATGTAACTTATTTATCTTTTCGTAATAACAGTAACCCCCTTTTTGTTTTTACTTAATACCAACTTCTTAGTAAATGATCTCATTTCATTGAGTTTTTTTTTAGAAACGATAAAAATCCTGTATCATTCAGGTATTACTCAAAGATATGAATTAACAATGAATCATCTATCCTTTTTTTGGTTATCTCATGATAAAGAAAAGGTACTGGCAGCTTTAAGAACTGAATTTAGCCAAATGGCGTCTCAACGCATTTCATCAGGTGATATTCAATTACCCCCCATCCCTGATGTCGTTCTTAAAATCCAAAAGCTATGTACCCTTGAAGGCACATTAATTAAAGATGTCTCAGATACTCTATTAGAAGACCCGGGCCTCACCGCCATAGTTATTAGAATGGCGAACTCTGTAGTCTTTAATCGACGAAATATTACTTGTACCGATGTATTAACGGCAGTTTCACGTCTCGGTATTTTTCGCGTGCGTGATATTGTCACGGCACAAGCTATTGAACAATTAAAGCACTCAAGTGATCTGAATAAAGAATGTAACTCTCTATTACGTAAAAGTGCAGCTCGCTCTCGTGAATTTGCTGCAGTAATGACCATGGTATGTGAAGAGATAACAAAAGCGTCTGAAGATGACTCGCTTGATTACCTTGAGCCAGAAAAAGCACTCTTGACCGGGTTACTTGCAGATATCGGCTTATTTTGCCTTGTTAATCAATACTATGACTATATTGAAAATGGCAATTATCTAGACCTTGAATTAGCGGTCTATATTTTTAACAAAGAGTGTAATGACACCAGCTATCATGTACTCAATCACTGGCAGTTTGATGGTGATTTTTTATCCGTGGCAACTAATGAAGAAAAATCCTCAGACTCTAGTTATCCCATTAATTACTTAGACATTGCTCGTATTGCTAGCCATCTTTTGATGTTTAGAAACAAAGATGACGCCATTGACGATCATGACGTTGAAATTACATTTGAAGGTGCAGAAGCCCTCTACACACTCAGTAACCTGACCAATAGTCAATTTAAAGATAGAATCAAAGAAACATTAAGAAGTAGCGGTTTGTAATTTAATTACATCAAAACAACCAACTTATATTGATGTCGTTAAAAAGCCTTGATATTCTCAAGGCTTCTTCTTGGATGAGGTTTAGATCATGCTTTCTGGAATGTTATTTGTTTTTTTACCACTGCTTTTTGGTTATTTAATCCCATTTCACAAAAAACAACCTCTTCAATATATTAATTCTTCTACCAGTCATTTAGTGACGATTATACTTGCTCTTATGGGGTTAAGCCTTGCTGCACTGGATAATTTAGCACAAAACTTAAATCAAATACTGACGATAACCACCACATTTTTTATCTGTATTAGTGTGTGTAACCTAGCCATATTACCAATAATGGATAAACTTTTTCCGCTCAACTCTGAGGGGAATAAAAACACGCTACCTTTATTTAAAATGATCTTAGAATCAGCCAAGCTATTACTCGCCGTAGCGGCTGGTTTACTCTTCGGTTTAATCAGTGGCATTGATTTATCTTGGGTTGAAGAAGCTAGCGAATTAATTCTTCTTATCTTGCTTTTTTTGATTGGTATTCAACTTCGAAATAGCGGTCTATCACTTCGTCAAATCTTGTTAAATAAACACGGAATAATCATCGCCACCGTGATCCTAACTACATCATTAATTGGTGGACTTATTGCTGCGCTTATTTTAGGTATTCCTTTGCAGCATGGCTTAGCAATGGCGTCAGGGTTCGGATGGTATTCTCTGGCAGGCATTTTAATGGGTGATGCATTAGGGCCAGTCTATGGTGGTGCTGCTTTCTTAAATGAGTTAATGCGAGAATTAGTAGCTCTATTATTGATTCCAACCTTGATTCATCGCTACCCAGTCACTTCTATTGGTTATGCGGGAGCAACAGCAATGGACTTCACTCTACCTGTAATTCAAAATTGTGGAGGCATACGCTGTGTTCCTATTGCGATAGTGAGTGGCTTTATTTTAAGTCTATTGGTTCCGTTTTTAATGTTATTTTTTGTTTCTCTATAATATACAAATAGTAGGGAAGCGTCACATTGTGAGTTGTTTCAATTGCTTTTAATGTCACTCTCCCTACAATTCAAAATTAATAATAACGATTCATTCTTAAGGATTTGTAATGAAACTTGCCGCGCTCATTTTACCTTTCGCTTTACTAACTACCTCAGCTCAAGCAGCTAATACTGAATGTTTAAGTGACAAATATAGCCAATATGTTGATGCCTCTTTAACTTGGTATGAAGAGCTGATTGCTATTACAGTTAAAAAAGATCCAAATTTAGAAAGTGTTGGCAACTGGTTTCTAAAAGGCCGTAAACATCATTTTGAATTAAATCGTGCAGCGGTAGATTTTTATTTAAAGAATGACCCTTCAAAAGTAAAAACAAATCAACCTATCGAATCATGGTTACAGCTTGACCAAAAAGAAATAAAGTCACTTTCCATGAACGATGATGCATTAGGCAAAGTCGCAAAAATCACCTTTGACGATCGTCAAGCACCGCCACATAAACAAAACTATGAATTGCGTTCTGCTTTTGCTGATATTCTAAGCCATCCCAAAAAAATTGATGCTCCGCTAAACGCCTATAATAAAACAATCACCCAAATCAGCGATATTAGCTGCAAATGATTTGTTTATTAATTCAACAAAGCGCTTAGTTTTATAACAATTTATGCCCTCAAAAGTCCATGTGGCACATTTAGACAAGACATTTTTCTTATTTTGTTCTAAATTGTGCCCTTAGTCATGGGCAAAGAGAACGTAACTTTGCTTTTTTAATAACCAACAGAATAGAACAGATACCATGGTAACAGACAACAAGACACCGGATGCCAATTTAGAAAGCATGCTGCGAATTTTTACTGTTCCGGAAGCACCCGATTCGACTCTTGGAAAAATTGAGCAAGAACTCTCTCAAAACCTGAATCAATTCTTACGAGAACATATTGTTGCAGAAGAGAAGCCTCTAACTGAAATCGAAAAAGATTTTACTGACTCTTCAATGCCTGAAACACCTACTTATGTTTCGGAACATACCGAGCACTTATTGGATAACCTTGTATCTCAATCTGTTCATACTTCTGCACCAAGTTTTATCGGCCATATGACCTCAGCATTGCCTTATTTCTTAATGCCGTTGTCTAAAATCATGATTGCCCTAAATCAAAACTTGGTTAAAATTGAAACATCCAAAGCATTTACTCCACTAGAACGTCAAGTCCTTGGGATCTTACACCGCCTTATTTATGGTGAGAAAGATGCATTTTACCAACACTGGATGCACAGTGCAGATCACTCTCTGGGGGCATTCTGTTCTGGTGGAACCATTGCAAATATTACCGCACTCTGGGTAGCAAGAAACCGGCTATTTAAACCAGATGGTAATTTTGAAGGTATTGCTAAACAAGGCCTATTTGCTGCACTGACTCATTACAAATGCAATGGTCTTGCCGTTTTTGTTTCTGAACGAGGTCATTACTCGCTCAAGAAAGCAGCCGATGTTCTAGGCATTGGGCAAGATGGCGTCATTGCGGTCAAAACCGACAATAACAATCGTATTTGCTTAGATGATTTACAGTTAAAAATTGCTGCTGTAAAAAAGAAAAACATTAAACCATTGGCGATTATTGGTGTTGCTGGCACAACAGAAACTGGCACTATTGACTCATTACGCCAACTTGCAAAAATTGCTCAAAAAGAGGCATGTCATTTTCACGTCGACGCCGCTTGGGGTGGAGCAACATTAATGTCAAATACTTATCGTCATCTATTGGATGGTATTGATTTAGCAGATTCAGTAACGATTGATGCGCATAAGCAACTTTATGTCCCAATGGGGGCAGGTATGGTTATTTTTAAAGATCCAGAACTCATGTCTTCGATTCAGCATCATGCTGAGTACATCTTACGAAAAGGCTCAAAAGATCTAGGACGACATACGCTTGAAGGGTCTCGTAGCGGGATGGCCATGCTGTTGTACTCTTGTTTCAACGTTATTAGTCGCCCTGGTTATGAGCTATTAATTAACCAAAGTATAGAAAAAGCAAAATATTTCTCTGAGTTGATCCAGCAACAAGACGATTTTGAGATCGTAACAGAGCCTGAGCTTTGTTTACTGACTTATCGTTATGTCCCATTAAAAGTAAAACAAGCATTACGCTTAGCTAACAATACCGAAAGATATGACATCTATGAACACTTGGATAATTTAACAAAGTACATCCAAAAAACGCAACGTGAGACCGGGAAATCTTTTGTTTCTCGAACACGATTGACGCCAGAAGCTTATCAATATAACCCTACGATTGTGTTTAGAGTTGTTCTTGCCAACCCATTAACCACAAAAGAGATTTTACAATCTGTACTTATTGAGCAAAGAGAAATCGCTAACAGTAGTGAGATCTCACAGCCTCAACTGTTTGCCTTAACAGACGCAATTTTATCTCGCGCTAGCTAATAATATAATTTGAAATTCAAAGGCGATTTTATCCACATAAAATCGCCTTTTTTGTAATTATTTTCCTTTAAATTTGAAATTTAATCACAAAAATCCGTATTATTTGACATTAATGATATCTATTCACTCAAATAGACTTTCTAAATTGAAAGTTTTTTTAGAGTTCTGTCATATTATTGTTATAAAAATACACTCAACTTCGTCATTTGTTAGAGGCAAACAATACAAACGTATATACTAAATATAGATAAGAGCGTTATAGCCTTATCCAGAATACTCACTATTCTGGCTAAGGTTATACCAAGGGCAGGATCTAAGAAGAGCGACTATGAATACGATTGAAAAAATACAGAATAATTTAGATAACTTCAGTAAATCAGAACGCAAAGTGGCTGAAGTTATCATGGCATCACCGCAAACCGCCATTCACTCTAGCATTGCTACATTAGCAAAAATGGCGGATGTAAGTGAGCCTACAGTTAACCGTTTTTGTCGCCGCTTGGACACTAAAGGATTTCCTGATTTTAAACTGCATTTAGCTCAAAGCTTGGCGAATGGCACGCCTTACGTGAACCGTAATGTTGAAGAAAATGATGGACCTGACGCCTATACCCATAAGATCTTCGAATCAACGATGGCTTGTTTGGATGTTGCAAAAAACAGCCTAGATCCAATGCAAGTAAACCGCGCTGTTGATTTATTAACTCAAGCAAAAAAAATCTCTTTCTTCGGTCTTGGTGCATCGGCTTCTGTCGCTCATGATGCGATGAATAAATTCTTTCGTTTCAATATTCCAATTACCTGTTTCGACGATATTGTAATGCAACGCATGAGCTGTATTAACAGTACTGAAAATGACGTAGTCGTTCTCATCTCACACACAGGTCGCACCAAAAGCTTGGTCGAAATTGCAGAACTAGCTAAATCTAATGGCTCTACTGTTATTGCAATTACAGCAAAAGACTCTCCTCTTGAAAAGATGGCATCCTTAGCAATTTGCTTAGATGTTCCCGAAGATACCGATGTATATATGCCAATGGCGAGCCGTGTAGTACAAATGACGGTTATCGATGTATTAGCAACAGGCTTTACCCTTCGTCGTGGCGCTGGTTTTAGAGATAACTTAAAGCGTGTTAAAGACGCATTAAAAGATTCTCGTTATGAGAAAGACAACATTTCACACTAGTCTTATTTTCAGCCTCTAGTTTTATTGTAAGAACTGACTCTATTGTCGGTTCTTTTTTTATAAATCTAATTAATTTCAGTCGCCTTTCCGTATACAAAAACGCCAAAACCAATAGGAATCACCTATTAATTAAAGAGGCAAAACCATCTTTACTTTGTTTAAATCAACAGGCATAGTGTACTTATTGATTGCGAGTATTACGCATACGTTACTAATTTTTTTGGAGTTAACACTATGTTTGTTGTTATTTTTGGTCGTCCTGGTTGCCCATTCTGTGTTCGTGCAAAAGAGCACGCTGATACACTAAAAGAAAAACGTGACGATTTTAACTATCGCTATGTTGATATTCACGCTGAAGGCATTTCTAAAGCAGATTTAGAAAAGACAGTAGGTAAACCAGTGGATACGGTTCCACAAATTTTTATCGACCAAGAGCACATTGGTGGATGTACTGAATTTGAAGCATATGCAAAAGAAAAACTAGGTCTATTTGATTAATAGATAATCTAGACTAATTAACTTTGAATCACCGCTCTTTAGCGGTGATTTTTTTTCATTTTCTTTATAAATATGGTTATACATTCGCCATTTTTAAGTTAGACTTGCATCACACTTTCTTCTTCAATATTTCAGGCAAATTACAGTGAACATTGATGTTGCGACCTTGTTATCGCAAAACGATATCTTACTTTTATTCGTTGTTCTCGCACTCGGCTTATTTATCGCTAAAGTTAAAATCGGTAGCTTTCAATTAGGCAGTTCTATTGGTGTTCTTATCACCGCCCTCTTTATGGGAAGTCTTGGCTATACTTTTAGTGCAGACTCTCTCAATATCGGGTTCATGTTATTTATTTTTTGCGTAGGTATTGAAGCTGGACCAAACTTCTTTGGTATCTTCCTACGTGATGGTAAACACTACCTATTATTAGTATTGGTTGTATTAACCTCTGCTGTCGGGCTCAGTTTTTTAACGGGTCATTACTTCGAACTGGATTACGGTCTTTCGACAGGTATGATGGCAGGAGCGCTTACAGCTACCCCAGTATTAGTGGGCGCTAAAGATGCGTTGAATTCTGGCTTAGCCTCGCTTCCTGAAGGTGTAGAGTTCAGTAAAGTAATTGATAACCTAAGTGTTGGTTATGCCTTTTCATATTTAATTGGCTTAACTAGCTTAATTTTATTGGCTCGTTTACTGCCTCAATTACAAAAGCAAAATCTACAAGACAGTGCAATGCAAATTGCTCAAGAACGAGGAATAGGCAGTGCTGGACAACGAAAAGTTTATCTCCCTATTATTCGAGCTTACCGTGTTGGTCAAGAGCTCATCGACTGGACAGATGGTAAAAACTTACGTGAGCTAGGCATTCACCGACAAACAGGCTGTCACATTGAGCGCATTCGTCGTAATGGTATTCTGGCGAACCCAGATGGCGATTATATCTTGCAGCAAAGTGACGAAATCGCTCTTGTTGGATATCCAGACAGTCATGCCCGTCTTGATCCTAGTTTCAGAAACGGCAAAGAAGTATTTGATCGCAACCTATTAGATTTGCGTATTGCTGAAGAAGAGATCGTTGTAAAAAATGACAATATTGCAGGCAAGCGCCTATCTGAATTAAATTTATCTGAATACGGTTGCTTCCTAAATCGAGTTGTTCGAGCGCAAATTGAAATGCCAATTGAGCATGATATCGTACTCGCAAAAGGAGACATCCTTCAGGTAAGTGGTGAGAAAAGTAAAGTTCACCATATCGCAGACAAAATTGGCTTTATCTCCATCCATAGTCAGGTATCAGATCTGCTAGCATTCTGTAGCTTTTTTATACTTGGGATCATGTTTGGTATGATCACGATGAGCTTTGGTCAAGTGACCTTTGGTTTAGGTAATGCGGTTGGCTTATTGATCTCAGGGATCACTTTAGGCTTCTTACGAGCAAATCACCCAACCTTTGGTTATGTACCTCAAGGGGCACTAAATATGACCAAAAACCTCGGTTTACTCGTTTTCATGGTGGGTATTGGACTCAGTGCGGGTGGTAATATTATTGAATACTTCTCAGAAGATGGTCTTAAAGTATTAGCAGCGGCATTAATAGTCAGTGTTATTCCCGTAATTCTTGCGTATCTTGTTGGGGCTTATATCCTTAACATGAACCGCGCATTATTAATCGGTGCCATCATAGGAGCGCGTACATGTGGCCCTGCAATGGATGTTGTTAACGAGCACGCTCGCAGCACCATTCCAGCACTTGGCTATGCGGGTACTTATGCCATTGCGAATATTCTGATGACCGTTGCAGGTACCATCATGATATTGCTAGCATAACGCTAATATATAATACCAATCTACATAAGTATTTGATCATTCTTGCTTGTTAAAATCGATTATATCTGCGTTATAAATTTTGTAATTAGAACCACTAGTTACTGTAATTTATGCCTTGCTCTAATCGATTTTTCCTACGCAATTATCTGAACAACTACTTATCGAGAATGGTATAAGAACCAACATATATAAATTGCAATAAACGATAAGCAATAAAAAACCCAGAATGATCACTCACTCTGGGTTTTATTTTGTCTGCTATTTATTAGATATCAGCAACATCAAACTCAACCATTGGGTTTACGTCAGCGTCGTAATCAACACCTTCAACACCAAAGCCGAACAGTTTTAAGAACTCTTCTTTATACTCAACGTAGTCTGTTAAGTCTTTTAGGTTCTCAGTCGTTACTTGTGGCCATAGCTCACGACAGTGCTTTTGAATGTCTTCACGAAGCTCCCAGTCATCCAAACGTAGACGGTTTTGATCATCCACTTCTGGAGCAGAACCATCTTCTTTGTATAAACGTTGGCTAAACATACGTAAAATTTGCTCTTGGCAACCTTCATGTACGCCTTCTTCACGCATCTTCTTAAATACCATTGCAATATAAAGAGGCATTACAGGGATCGCAGAGCTTGCTTGAGTCACTACTGACTTAAGAACAGCAACGTTTGCCGTACCGCCTGTTGCTGAAAGTTTCTCGTTTAGCGCAGCTGCTGCACGATCTAGATCCATCTTCGCTTTACCTAGCGCGCCGTCCCAGTAGATAGGCCACGTTAGCTCAGTACCGATGTAGCTATACGCAACTGTTTTACATCCGTCAGCTAAAACACCGGCTTCAGATAATGCACTCATCCACAACTCCCAATCCTCGCCACCCATTACGGTAACTGTGTCTTGGATTTCTTGCTCTGTAGCAGGCTCAACTGATGCTTCAATGATCGCATCTTTATTAGTGTCAACAGCCGTAGCTGTGTACGTCTCACCAATAGGTTTTAGTGAAGAACGAATCACTTCACCTGTTTCTGGCATTTTACGCACTGGAGAAGCCAGGGAGTAAACCACCATATCGATCTGACCCAGATCTTCTTTTATTAAGTCGATTGTTTTCTGTTTTGCTTCATTAGAAAACGCATCGCCATTTAAACTCTTAGAGTATAGGCCTTCTTCTTTAGCAAACTTATCAAATGCCGCTGAGTTGTACCAACCTGCAGTACCTGGTTTCTTCTCAGTGCCTGCTTTCTCAAAGAAAACACCAATTGTTGATGCACCACCACCAAAAGCAGCTGTAATACGAGAAGAAAGACCATAGCCACTTGAAGAGCCAACAACTAAAACACGTTTAGGTGCATTAGCAATTGAGCCTTGCGCTTTAGTTAGGGCAATTTGTTCTTTCACGTTTTGTTCACAACCAATTGGGTGAGTGGTTGTACAAATGAATCCACGAATTCTAGGTTTGATGACCATGTTCAACTTTCCTTTTAATAATTACCTTCTAGGATAAAAGGTTCTTATCCAGTTCGCATCCGATTTATGACAATTTTCGTCAAAATAGTGAGTGGTTGGATGTGTGTCGCCAGTTTTAGAGAAAAAAATGGAAGTATCTTCACTTTTTCTCTATTTGAATTTTATTTTGAGCTTTCTCAATAAGCTGGACTCTGAATTATTGTTGATAATTCGACTGCTTTTTCTTAATTGATTTAAGCAGCCCACTATCTGCCATTTTAGCGCTTATCGATAGTGGGTTTTTCTTTATTGAAGGACAAGAATTTCATTGTTCAAAAATAAATGCAAAAAAAACGAATCTTTTTTGAACTAAATAAGTTATCGCAAGTCTCAATTAATACCCGTTGATAATAGATAACTGAAATTTAGCAGGCCGCCAAATTTTATCTTATCAACTATAGCTTTTTCATAATTCCTTATATTCCTTTTTGCCCATTCAATTTTTTGTTTGGGCTTTTTTTTGTTTATACCAATCACAGTAAGTAAGTGACCAGAAATAGCGAAGGAAAAAGGCTTGAGAACAAGGCGGCACTTTTCAACAGATAGTTTCGATAAGTAGTTATTCTACAATCAAAAATCCCAACGCAGTTATCGAGCGTTTTAACTAGCTAGGATGTTCAGTTATTTACTACGATTGGTATTACGTTCTAGATAAAAAAACACCCCGCATAATACGAGGTGTTCTCTTTTTAAACGTTAATTTTGCTTTATGCTTTGGCTTTTTTAGGCAGTGAAACACTTAACAAAATATAACCAATCACTGCAGCTAAAGTAGAGCCCATCAAGATACCTAGACGTGCTAACTTATCAAACTCAGGATATGCGCTACCAAATGCAAGCGATGAGATGAAGATTGACATAGTAAAACCAATACCACATAACACCGATACCGCGAATATATGCATCATATTTACGCCAGTTGGTAACTTAGCTACACCTGATTTAACCGCAATATAACTGAAGCTAAAGATACCAAGTGGCTTACCAATAAGCAGACCGAATGCAACACCCAATGGTAATGTTGTCCTTAGGCTGTCAAGTGATACACCTTCTAATGAAATACCAGCATTGGCAAAAGCAAATATTGGCAAAATCAAGAACGCTACATAAGGATGAAGTGCATGTTCCATATGTTTCAGTGGAGAACGCTCACCTTTATTACCTTTTAGTGGGATAGCAAAACCAAGCACCACACCCGCTAACGTTGCATGAACACCTGATTGAAGTACGCTTACCCATAGGATAAAACCAACCAATAAGTACCAACGAATTTTAGACACATGTTTCGCATTAAGTAAGAACAGGACCCCTGTCATAACAAAACCGATAACCAATGCAAGTACTGAAAGATCACTCGTGTAGAAGAAAGCAATAATAACAACAACGCCAAGGTCATCAATGATCGCAAGAGCAAGCAAGAACACCTTTAAGCTAACAGGAACACGGTTACCAAGCAGCGCCATAATGCCTAAAGCAAAAGCAATGTCTGTTGCAGCAGGAATAGCCCAACCAGATAACGCTTCAGGATCACCGATATTAAAAGCAACGTAAACAAGCGCAGGCGCAAGCATACCACCGACAGCGGCAATAGCTGGGAATATCGCAGTTTCTTTTGATTTTAACGCACCTTCAAGTAACTCACGCTTTACTTCCAAGCCAATCAAAAGGAAGAAAACAGCCATTAAGCCATCATTAATCCAATGTGAAACCGACATACCACCAACGTAAGAATGTAAAAACCCATTGTACATTGGTGCTAAAGAAGAGTTAGCAACCATCATCGCAATCGCTGCTGCAATGACTAATAGAATCCCGCCGGCAGATTCTAGTTTGAAAAAATTCTTAATAACATCACTCATAAGATGTCCTTTACTTATAAAAATTAGTTTTTGAAAAACGAAGTGAAAAGTCTACCCGTTGTTCTAGATCAAGAATAATCGCTTCTTCAGAGATAAAACCTCGGAAAAACCGATATTTTAGGTGTTATACTATGTTTTATTCGCAACGAAAATCTTTTTTTACAATTAGTAACCTGTTAATTGCATAAATCCTGTAACTTGATGTGAACCCGTTGTTGTAATTGGGCCCTGCCAGTATGGAATAAGCGTATCAAGCCATTGCTCATTCCTCATCACTTGAGTTGTTAAATTAAGCCCGTATTCAGGAACATTAATGAGCCACTGAAGAGGTAATTTACGACCGTTCTTAAGCTTACGTGCTGGTAATGTTTGTAAAGTAACGTCATCACCACTCAACAAAACATAATCACCATTTTTGTAAAGTAATGCACCATACAGATAGGGTGCTTGTTCTTTATGACGATATTGAGCTACAAGAAGCTTGCTCTCTTGAGTGAGATTTATACTAAACCAATCCCAACCTTGCTGATCCTCATCTAAAAAACCACTTGCCCATTCATGCTCTAAAATTCCCTTACCAGAAATGCTATAAGCTTTTTTATCTAAAGTAATGTTGCCACGTACATTTACAAAGGGAAATATATATTCATGTGATGCAACTGGGATTAAGTCATGTTTCTTTGAGTACCCATCATTACCTAATGGGATTGGTTTATCATTGGAATTAATATAAAGCTTTAATGAAAAGAGATCCGAGTCAGCCGATAAAATCCCGGGAAATGGGTTCAGTCCTAAACTGCGCCAATGCCAATTATCAATCCATACTCGATATGGACTTTGCGAAATCCCTGCTTGACCAATCCCTCCCCTAGCTAAACGCTCATCAACCCACTTCCCATTTTTAGTGGTTATAATTACCTTTGCTACATACAGACGAGGATCTAACCAACCTTTGGTTTCTCGATCATCATTAGATATACGGAACATCGTCCATTGAATACCTAGACTATTGCCTTCTTGATCAACCGCATTGACTGTCATCATCCATTTTTCATGCTGAAACGAAGTATGTTCTCCAAAATCTTTAGGAAATGATAAGGGGGCTCCCGGTAATACAGGATCAAAGAAAGCATGGCTAGACGGAAAGAAAATTGAATTGATTTCATTCTCGCCTACTGTATCAGCCTCTTTCCAATTAATGTAATAAGCAAGAGCAACCCCTACAATACACACACACATTAAGAGTAATATTGTAAAGCTAATTTTCTTAACGTACTTTTGTTCTATCACAATGATTCCCTTAATGAGATGATAGCTTGTCGCCTTGTCACCCTCCAAACCGTTGCTGCACCTGCAACCGTCAATGCCAATAGTGTCCATGCAAATGTCATTACATATTCCATGGGGAAATAATTGATTTGCATTGTCCAACCAAACGCATATTTCATTACAATATCAATAAGCAATTGAGAAAGAATAATACCAAGCGGCAATGCGATTAAAATGGTAAATAACCCAATGGTAAGGAGTTGCAAGCCACCTAATAAGATAAGTTCTTTACCCGACAAGCCTAAACAACGTAATAATGCAGTCTGTCGTTGACGTGAAACCTCACCGACTAAGGTCGCAAAAAACAGACCAAAAACAGCAATAACTAACGTTAAATTTCCAAGCGTTCCTGTCACAATAAAAGTACGATCAAAGACCTTCATCGCCTTCACTTGGATATTATTATTATCATTAACTTGCTCAACCGGTAATCGGAATTGTTTTAACACTCGACCAATCAACTCTGTTCGTTTCTCAGTATCGTTGAGCACAACACCAATCCCTGTCTTACCTTGTCCACCAAATACTTTTAGCCAAGCATTATGAGAAAGTAATAACTGGTTATACGGGTTACCATAATCATAATACACCCCAGATATTTGCCAGTTATCCCCCATAGGCGCAGAAAGATCTAAGTAATCGCCAGGCTTCATATCCCACTTTAATGCCATCGATTCACTGATAAGCAAACTGCGGCTGTGGTGAAGAGAATACCAAAAATCAGGTATAGCAACTTTCATCGTCAGTGCGTTTTTCTCACCAAGAGTTGGTCCTGAACTCAAAATTTCCAAATTCCCATATTCGGTTTGATAATCAATTTTCCATTGTCTCCATACGGACTCAACTTCTGGTTGCTTTTCTAACCAATGGCTAATACGGCTGGCTGATACTTTACTCGGCTCTATATAAATATCTGCTGCAAGGCGTTGTTCAAGCCAATTATTGGTCGTAGCTCTAAAACTACCTACCATGGTTTCCACACCTATATTTGATGCTAATGCTAACATAAAGGCCATCGCAGCGACTCCACGATAGCTTAAACTTGCCGCCGAATCAGAAAAGAACCAACGCGCTTTTGCAGAAGGCAGTCGATAAGATAACCAGTCAAAAAATTTCCAAATAATGTATGGCGTTAATAAGCCAACGCTGATCATTAAGAATCCGATCAACATAAATCCATTTTCATGACTGTGAGGTAATAGATTGATCAAATAAGCCGCAATACAAAAGACACCCGCGATAATGGCTTGAATCTCAAACTCTTTACCTGCAAATCTAGCCAACGATAAGCGAGCAGTCAATCGAATTGGCTCAATACTTAATAATCGATACAGTGGCCAACCACACGCTAATACACAGCCAAGAATAGCCATCCATAAGCTCTGATAACTCCAATTCCAACTCCAAGTAATAAGTAGGTCTACATCAGCGTTATATAATGAGTACAAACTATTAGATACGGTTGGCATCAATTCATTTGCCAATAGCAAACCAAAGAAATTGCCACTTACCCAACCAATAATAACCCATAAAAAAACTTCTAAGCTCATGGCAATAATCAACTCTTTAGTTGATACTCCAATTTGTCGTAATGTGCCCACCAATGGCTGACGTTGAATAAAAGAGAGTGACATTGCCTGATAAAAAATAAATAGCCCTACCACAAAAGAGAGCATACCCATTGCCAATAAATTGATATGGAACGCATTAGTTAACGCGGTTAACCCTGACTCTTTATGTGTTTCAAGCTGCAAGCCTCTTGGCAGCATTCTCTCTAAACGTTCCTTTTTCTTATCTGACATCTCGCCACAAAGCAAAATATCAAAACCCGCTTTATGGCCTAACATTTTGGTTAGAGCAACATCAGAAAAAATTCGGGAACCAGACAAACGCTGCGCTTTATCAATAATAACAGGACCAATATTAGATTGATTTTGCAGTTCGATGTAATCGCCATCATCCAAACTAAAATAGGATGCTAAGGGCTGGCTAATCAATATCGGAAATGGAGGACGCATTAACGAGAGCATGTCATCGGTTTTGGCAAGGTTACTCGCAGATATCTGCATGAGTGCAACTGGGTCAATCCCAACAACGGAAATATTGATATCGTCTTTAGTTTCTAAATGCTGCGTTTGTACGGGCATACACTGGATATAACCAGCTCGACGTAAGTTAATGTAGAACGCCTGAGGAATAGTGGTATTGTCTTGAATGGCACGAATACGATTAGGGAAAGGATTTGAAAATAATTTCTCGCCTTCGTTATAACTGATTTTAGCATGATGATTAATGGCTAAAACACCAACCAAAAGTGAGACACCTAAAGTTAAGCCCAGCCATACTAAAAATATTTGTAATGGATGCCTGCGGTAATGTCCAAGAAGCGCTTTAGCTACCGGCAATAACATTCAGCAAGCCTCCCTGAAGTTTTACCAAGCCATCCATGTGATCAGCAACTTTCTCACTGTGAGTCACCAACAATAAGGTACAATGTAGATCTCGAGATAAGCGAGTTAATAAACGCATCACTGCTTCTGCATTTTTTTCATCTAAACTGCCTGTCGGTTCATCAGCCAACAACAGCTTAGGTTGCATGTATAAAGCACGGGCTATCGCAGCACGTTGCTGTTGCCCTCCTGATACCTCCTCAGGATAACGACCCAATAATGGCATAAGATCGAGAGCAGAAATAATTTGACGCCATAACGCATCATCATCTCGTAAGCCTTTTAATTGACGGCAAAAACGAATGTTATCAGCAATTGTTAATGTAGGAAGAAGATTAAACTGTTGAAACACAAGGCCGATATTATTACGACGATAAGAAGTACGAGTGCCTTGTTTTGGAGAGTGCATAGCAAAACCAGCGATATCAATTTCACCACTATCTACACTGTCTAATCCTGCTATAAGGTTTAAAAGCGTACTTTTTCCGGAGCCACTTTCACCCATTAATGCAATTTGAGCGCCTTGTTCTATTGTTAATTCTGCCCCTTGAAGGATTGGATGAAACTCGCCACCATCCAAATATCCCTTATTCAAGTTTGTCAGTTTTAACATGTGTTCCCTCAACGCTTTTTGTGATATCGGCAACAGAATTTACACTATAACCCTTCTTTCATAAAGCTTTTTATAGTCACAGGGTTCTCTTGCTACTAATACCAATCAAAAAGAGCAATTTTCTTACGCATCTACCAAGCCACGGCTGGAAAACATAATATGTTGCAAAGCAATAATCGCTTAAGAAACTCACCACGAGTGTGACCAATGACATTAGAAAGAAAAACAGACATGAAGAACCTCAAACAAACAACAAATTAACCATTTGCGCTACATAAGAAGCATTAGGTACATGCTTACAAATTGTACTAAAATCAGAACGTAATTAATATTTATATTCATAAGATAAAGGAATAATCTTGAATAAAAAAAAGACAATCTTAATCGTTGGTGCTTCTGGGTATGTGGGGTCACAATTAATCCCACAACTATTAGAACAAGGACATAACGTCATTGCTTGCGCTCGTAATATAGATTACCTACTAGATAGAGTTGTTAGCCATCCAAACTTACAATGTCACTACCTTGATTTAGAAGACGCTGATTCTATTCTTCCCATAATAGAACATTGTGACATTGCGTACTTTTTGGTTCACGGCATGTCTCATGGTCATGATTTTATTGATTATGAAGTCTCCCTTGCTGAAAACTTTAAAATCGCAGCAGAACAATCATCCCTATCTAAAATCATTTACTTAAGTGCTTTACAGCCAGAGGGCTACCAATCTCAGCATTTACTTGCGCGTAAGAAAACAGGTGAATTACTGCGTTCAACAGGTATTCCTACTATAGAAATCAATTCAGGAATCATCATTGGCACGGGCTCCGCCGCTTTTGAAATCATGACTGATTTTGTTAACCATTTCCCAGTACTAATCTGTCCGGTTTGGATTAACTCACAAGCAAACCCGATTGCGATAGAAAACCTAAATTATTACCTAATTCAATGTATTGGTTATCCACTAACCGGCTCCATCACCTTTGAAGTTGGCGGTCCTGAAACGGTAAGCTATCAAGATCTATTTCATCTCATTGCCAAACGCAACCATCGCTCTATAAGAATCATTCCAACGCGGTTTATTTCTCCTTCTTTTGCTGGTTTATGGCTTGGCATTGTCACCTCTGTACCTTCAGATTTAGGCAGAGCATTATTAGCAGGAATAGATCATGATTTAATTGCGGATAACACAAAGATAGAACGAACCTTCCCGCAACGGTTACTTTCATTATCTGATGCCATAAATAAGGCCCAAGAAACCAATGACGAAACAATAAAAACAGATATTTGGGGTTTTGATCCAAGTGCATTAAAACGTTGGAAATCAGATTATGGCTATTATCCAAAACAAGCAGGGGCAAATTTTACAACCACCGCCTCAGCTCAACAATTATGGACCGTAATTGAACGTTTAGGCAGTAAAGAAGGCTATTTCTTTGCAAACGCATTATGGCGAACCAGAGAATGGTTAGACCCTTTACTTGGTGGTTCATTCCCGATAAGAAGAAGACCTGAATCAGGAAAAGTACAACTAGGCGATTATATTGATTCATGGAAAGTGATTCGCTGCGAAGAAAACAAGTTCTTATCATTACTGTTTGGTATGACAGCCCCAGGACTAGGGCGATTAGAGTTTTCAATCAAAGAGATAGATGAGAATCATCGCCAGTTAGATGTCCGCGCATGGTGGCACCCTAAAGGCTTTTGGGGATTAATGTATTGGTTCGCTATGTTCCCTGCGCATTTGTTTATTTTTAAAGGCATGGTAAAAGCGATTTGTAAAAAAGCAGAAGTCGAAGAACTAAAAGAATAAGAAAGTATCGATACCCTAGGTATAAAAAAAGCGCAGATAATCTGCGCTTTTAACTAGGATAAATAAAAGAGGAACGCTATTTCTTCACATTAAATGAAAATGGCGTTTCTGCTAATTGTAAGCTGTGGTTACGAGGGTAAATCAGGTACTCACCATGATATTTCACTTTCGACTTATAATCAGAACGCTTGTGAACCATCAAACCATGCTCATAAGCAGATTCAATAAACTCATGGTGATTACCGCGAACATAACAGGTTAATGGTTTCACTAACTCGGCAGAATTATCTTCACCGTCAAAGCACGATTCAAGCTGTGTAGAGCAGATAATTAGCGAGTGATCACCATCAGAAAATAAAGACGCCTTTGGCAGCACTTCATATTCTGTTGTTACACACCACTCTTTCTCTTCTTCTAAAAACTCACCCCACGCTAAAATCGCTTCTTTTGTAATAGGCTTTGTGTTTTCAACAGGCGCTAACTCACCATATAAACGCGAGTAATGCTCAAAACGAGTCGGCAACTCAGTACCCGTTCCTTTTGTGCGCCCTTCTTTTTGCCATGTTTTTAGATCACCAGCTACGCAATGAGCAAAGCGCTGTGACTTAATTGCAGTGGTTACCCAGCGAATTAAAAAATGGTTCGCACTGACAGGGTTTTTAGGCAAACGACCACTGTCTTTTGACTCTTGTAAATCACCTAATGCTGCATTGATTACACGCTGAATTTCTTGATAATACTGCACTGATTTTTTTTCACTCATTTACGCTTTTCGCCCAAAAACAAAATAACAACCAAAAGATAAAATAGAACACGCCGTCATTGCGCCTACCATAGGCCACGCCGAATCTGACGGCAGCATTGCAATACCGACCCCAACTAATGAGCCAGTACCGAAACGTAATGTACCAGCTAGAGAAGACGCTGTCCCTGCCATTTTAGGGTAATGGCTTAATAATAACGCCATACTATTACTACCAATAGTAGAAATACACCCAACCGACAAGACCACTGGGATAACCGTTCCCCATAACCCCCAACCTAACCACTGACCAATCATCATCAGTAGGCCAGCGAACAACTGGATCGACAGCCCCAACTTTAGCATATTATGAGAGCCCGCTCGTTTTACGATACGGCCATTTAGCGTCGTCATAATAATTAGAAAAACAATATTTAAACCAAATAAATAACCAAAGTTCTGAACACTCACGCCATAAATATCAATATAAACAAATGAACCAGCAGTTAAAAATGCAAACATGCAAGAGAATGAGAATGCGCCGGAGAAGATCAGCCCTAGTGATACCGGGTTCTTAAATAGCGATAAATAATTTCGTAAAGAAGAGCTTAATTTGAACGGTTCGCGATTCTCTTCTTTTAATGTTTCTGGAATTTTCCACAAAATCGCAAAAATGATTAATACCGAAAAAACGGCCAATAACCAAAAGATAGAACGCCAACCAAACCACACCGCTAAGTGACCACCAATCATAGGAGCCGCTAATGGCGCAACCGTCATTACCAAAGTAATAAACGCCATGGTTCTCGCAAAATCTTCTTTATCAAACATATCTCGAACAATGGCCTGAATAACCACTGATGACGCCGCCCCAGCTACGCCTTGCAATACTCGGATATACATTAAGGACTCGATACTATCAACCAAAGCACCAATCACAGCACACACAGCAAATAAAATAGTCCCTATGATTAAAACTGGTCGACGGCCATAACTATCAGCAAGCGGGCCATGAATAAGCTGAGCAATAGCAAAACCGGCAGTATAAGCCGTTAATGTCATTTGAACCGAACCAGCGGATACGCCTAAGTCTGCGGCAATACTTGGCATTGCTGGCAAATACATGTCAATGGCAAGTGGTGTTAATGCCGCAATAGCACCCAAAATAACAATGAGTAATAAATTGAGTGTGGGTACCTCAGGAGAAGCGCTAGAACTTGTGGTCATAACCGAACCTACAAAAAGAAAGAGCAAAAGGAGTTTGAAATTTTAACACGACAAACGTTTGTCTGCTTATCAATTCTTAGAACTTTGCACTAATTTACGCAAGGATACTCAAATATTTATCTCGGTTAATATTATAAAAAACGGCATGACCGAGATCATACCGTTTTTATTTATAAAGCAGCTAGAAGCTATGCGAATACGGCTTCAACTTCTTCGTCAGTCAGGTAACGATATTCACCAGGCTCTAGAGAATAATCTAAACCTAAACCGCCAATTTGAGAACGGTGTAAACCATCAACTTTATTACCAAGCGCTGCAAACATACGTTTCACTTGGTGATATTTACCTTCTTGAATCGTTAGTAGAAGTTCGTTTTCGTCTTCATCTACAATTTCCATTACCGCCGGCATAGTTAAGCCATCTTCACTTTTCAGTTGGATACCTTCCGCTAATTTCTCAGCGTAATCAGCACCAATAGATTCAGCTAACCACACTCGGTACGTTTTTGGACACTTACGTTTTGGAGAAGTGATCTTATGTGACCATTGACCATCATCAGTAATTAATACCAAACCTGTCGTGTCTACATCAAGACGACCCGCAAAGTGCAGTTTCTCAAGATTAACTTCATCTAAAAGCGTTAATGCCGATGGATGCGTATTGTCTTCATGTGAACATACGTAACCATCTGGCTTAAATAGCATAATATAACGAGGACCATGGAATTTAAGTTCACGACCATCCCACTCAACCGTTGAGTCATCCGTTACTTTTACAGAAGTAACCTTGGTTTTCACACCATCAACAGTAACCGTACCACTTTTAATAATACGAGTTGCTTCTTTACGAGTGGCACCTGTTGTTTCGCACAAAAATTTATCTAAACGCATGAGAACCTCATTTCAATATTCTGCCGCATTATACCCAAACCGCTTGAAGAAGCGAGCACACATAAAAAATTAATGCGCCCCATCTTCAATTGATGCAGGATTCAAATTTGATTTAACAAAAAACATCATAAAAGCCAAAGAACACCAAATATTTTGCTCTAATGATCTGCGTTAATTTCGGCACTAATGGGAAGATCAATAATTGAGGAAAACCCATCCACATTAACACTTCACCAATCTCCAAGGCGTTATCCCCTTGAATTTGGATCATATACATTGGCAGTACGTAAATAGAACCCAGTAGTGCCATCCCTAATATCAAATACGCTACGCATGACATCGCAAACTGACTTTGTTTCAATAGCCGAAAATAGCACCCACTTTGACCATTTGGTTATCTTCAACGAATGTTTTAGCAATGTAACCACCCACTTTGAAGATGAAACCATTCACGCTGAATCAGCATAAATGTAATAAATAAGAGAGATAGAGTATAAAACTAAAATTACATCAATTTTTCTGAATTTATTAATTTCACTTGCCAGTAAGGTCATTCATCGAATACGATGCGATGGTCTATATAACATCATCACTGGATTTTTCGTGGTTCAACTGTTTCGATTATTGATAATTTGTCTTTGCTTTGGGGTAAGCTCGCTTGCTCAGGCATCTGCATATCATCAAAATGATGACAGCCACTTTGTAGAGCTGACGATTGAACAGCATTCGACAGTTCCTGTAACGATTTCTGTTGATAGCGTTAATATCCAATCTATTGATTTTGCTACTTGTACTACCGATAGCGCTCAAATAGATCCGACAACATTAGATTCTAGCAACATTTCTCAAAGCCACGATGTCAATTTAGGTATCGCCTACGCTTCTCGTATGGCTAACTTAGCCCGCCATGAGCCAGAAGAAGTCTTTCCGGTTTATGAGTTAGCGCTAGAGATCCCAGCGATCCCCGCTGAACAATTAACCATTGGTTACCAAGAAAAACCAAAACCAACAGTCAATTGGGCATTAAACTCCTACTCATCAACTTCACGAATTTCGGCTTGGAAGGAAAGTAACCTTCTCTTCAGCCAGCGGTTATACCCACACTCTTAATTTCACACCCAAAATCCAATGATTTATCACTTAGTTATTATTCGTTTATTACGAACTAACTATATTTGTGACTTTTTCGCATACGCAACTTCGTATGTGAGGTGAAATTATTATGCAAAGAAAACAACCAATACAACGACTGAACCATTATTCAAAATGGAAATACATCGTACTTATTACGACCCTTGTTATTCTACTTCTGAGCGCTATTCCAACTTGGTATGGTGAAGATGCCGCCGTGCAAATCACCAACAAAGAGGGACAAATCCCAACGGTTGTGTCGCTACAAAACACCCTGACAGAGCAAGGCATTAACGTAAAACGCATTGAGCAAAAAGGCGATAAAACCATCGTTATTTTGCAAGATGAAGCTCAACAAGCCGCAGCAAAAAATGTATTAGCTTCTGTTATTGATGACAGTAAAAAAGGCACCACCTTAGCTCTATCTCTTGCGCCAGCGGCACCTGCTTGGTTGCAAAACATGGGCTTTGAACCAATCAAACTTGGCCTTGATTTACGTGGTGGTGTGCAATTCTTACTCGATGTGGATGTAAACCAAGTTTTCCAAGCACAACGTAATGAGCTTTCAGATTCTTTAAAACAAGAGCTGCGTGAAGAACGCATTCGCTCAGTTCGCTTCCAAAAAGAAGGCAGTGATAGCTTAGTGGTGCGCTTGCCATCAGAAGAAGCTAGCCACGCGGCTCGTCAGTTTATCCATAAAAACTACCCAACTTGGCAAGTGACTAACGGTGACGATTTTGATCTTAAATTAACGCTAAAAGAAGATGAAAAAATTGCCGTACGTAACCTAACGGTTCAACAAAACTTACAAACCATGCGTAGCCGTATTGAAGAATTAGGTATTACTGAGGCCTTAGTTCAACGCCAAGGTGAAAACCGTATTCGTATCGAGCTTCCGGGTGTTCAAGACCCAGCAGCGGCGAAAAATGTTATCGGTGCGACCGCGAGTCTTGCTTTCTACGCAGTAAAAGAGCAAGGCACTGGCAGCACAATGATCGTTCCTGATCAAAACGGCCAACCAGTTCGCGTAGGCAGAAAACCAGTGCTAACGGGTGATCACATTGTTGATGCTCGCGCTAGCCTTGGCGAAATGGGTATGGCAGAAGTAAACATTGTTCTTGATAGTTCAGGCGGCAAAATCATGTCTGAATTCTCTCGTCACAATGTCGGCAAGCCAATGGCTACTTCATACAATGAATACAGCCGTGATAGCGCAGGTAACACTGAGCAAAGTAAC
>JAAGZR010000431.1 GCA_024206155.1 Aliivibrio sp. | reverse complement strand
TATCAATGAGAAATATTGAAGATGTTGTGAGAGATATCGATAGTTTTATCCCAGTGAATGACGAATGGGAGGCTCTAGATGAGTTAGTCGAAGAAGCTTGTAATTTTAATGATATTCGTGTCGTTAAAAGTTTGCTATTTGTTTTGGAACGTAATCCTGAGCATGACGGTTACGGTACTTTTTGGTCGGTAGTTCACGGTCTAGAGAATATTGGGAACTATGAGAAAGAACTTGTACAATCTGTCCTAAACAAACCTCACGAAATGAGCTTGTTGATGCTCAATAGACTTTTAAATAGCAATGTTGATTTAATCGACGGTAAACCAATTGTTGAAATTCTTAGGGAAGTATCTGACAACTCAAAATTTTCAAAAGGTCATAGAGAAACCGCAAAACAATACTTGTCTCGGCATGCTATGTAACAAACGACTATGGTGTCAATAACTAATTATTAGTGTGGTTTTCATCCCACATGACACCATCTCGTATCATTGAATTAAGTATGACAACCATCTTTCTAACACAGGCAATAATAGCGAGTTTTTTGGGTTTTCCTTCAGCTACGAGGCGACTGTAAGTCGACTTAAAAACTGGATTACATTGCATTGCTGACATCATGGCCATATAGAGAGCCGTCCGTACTTGCTTACGTCCTCCTTTAATTTTCCTGTGACCTTTGTAGCGTCCGCTATCTCGATTCATAGGGGCTACTCCAACCAAAGCAGAAGCTTTTTTATTACTAATGCTTCCAAGCTCAGGGAGATTGCTTATTAGTGATGCAGCGGCAACTTTTCCTATGCCAGGAACACTCTGAAGGATTTCATTTTTATGCTTATATTCATCGCAAGATTCAATAAGTTTGATGATTTTCTCTTCTATTTTTTGAATTTGATTTTTGAAGGTTGTCAATATTGGTTTAATGGTC
>JAAGZR010000430.1 GCA_024206155.1 Aliivibrio sp. | reverse complement strand
TTTTTTGATCCTTTAAGAAATAATGGAAAAGGGTACAATAGCCTTAAATGGAATTGAGGGAACAAAGCGTTATGTTGAGAGTGGCGATAAATGGATTTGGTCGAATTGGGCGTAGCGTACTTCGCGCGTTGTATGAAAGTGGTAAACGCGATCAAATTGAAGTGGTAGCGGTTAATGAATTATCGCAGCCAGAAGGTATGGCTCATCTTCTTCAGTACGATTCTACTCATGGACGCTTTGCCCATAAAGTCACTCATGATCAAGAATATCTTTATATCGATTTCCCTGATGGCTCTCAAGATAAGATTAGAATCGTACATCAAGATGATCTTTCTCTTTTGCCGTGGCAATCATTAGGTGTTGATTTGGTTTTGGACTGTACAGGGGTTTATGGCTCTAAAGCGGATGGTGAAAAGCACATCGAAGCAGGCGCTAAAAAGGTTCTGTTTTCTCATCCTGGTGGTACTGATTTAGATAACACAATTATCTATGGCGTGAATCACGATACGTTGTTACCAGAGCACCGAATTGTGTCGAATGGCTCTTGCACCACCAATTGTATTATTCCTGTGATTAAAGCGATAGATGATGCGTTTGGGATTGATTCAGGCACCATTACTACTATTCACTCTTCAATGAACGACCAACAAGTAATTGATGCTTATCATCCTGATCTGCGCCGAACTCGCGCAGCAAGCCAATCAATTATTCCTGTTGATACTAAATTGCATAAAGGTATTGAGCGAATATTTCCGAAATTTTCCAACAAGTTTGAAGCGATTTCCGTGCGAGTGCCGACAGTAAATGTCACTGCGATGGATTTAAGTGTAACAATTAATACAAATGTGAAAGTTAATGACATAAATCAAACCATTGTTAACGCATCTCGGTGTACATTACATAACATTGTTGACTATACTGAAGCACCGCTTGTTTCTATCGACTTTAATCATGATCCCCATAGCGCCATTGTCGATGGGTCGCAAACAAGAGTAAGTAATGGGCATTTAGTTAAAATGCTAGTCTGGTGCGATAACGAGTGGGGATTTGCTAATCGGATGTTGGATACCGCATTAGTAATGAGAAAATAAAAGCATCAATCAAACAATTTGTGATGGAAAGAGAAAAAAGATTAATTTTCACCTTGAAAAAAGTGAACTCCATCCCTATTTACTGAATAATGCAGTAAGA
>JAAGZR010000429.1 GCA_024206155.1 Aliivibrio sp. | reverse complement strand
TTACCCTTAGGTGTTGATATAAATAGGACCTTCTTACCTCTAACAAGAAATACTGGTTTGATAGCCTCGCGCCATGCATCCTCTTTCATAAAGGCTGCCTCATCGAGTACACCATAATCCATGGTTAGACCACGTATGTTATCATACTTCTCAGCTGATCTGAATAAGATCTCGCTACCATTCTTTAGACTAATATAGTTTTCACTGTAGTTACAAGACTTGACAATACCTGAAGCTCCTATCGCAGCCATCAGTTCTTTCTGTACCTTACTTGTCTGTGAGTATACTGGTGACACCCATAGGATTTTACATGGGCCATTGTTGATAGCCCAATAAAGTACGAGGTTCATAGCCATCATAGATTTACCAAACTGTCTACCTACACAGGCAACATGGTACTTGGCATCGGAGGTTATGATACCATTGACCATGTCACGCTGTTTAGGATGAGGCGTAAATCCAGTGTAAATCATTCTTCGTCTCGTTCTTCAGTGTCATTAATATCTGGACCAAACTCAAACTTGACATTTGAGAATAGGTCAGCACCATCATTACCTGTTATCTCTTGACGAGCCAACTTAGGTATCACGTACTCAGACAATTTGATCATCATCTCCATAGCTTGCTTTGGATCCTCAGCTGCTATCTGACTCAACCAAATGGTCATGTTCTCTAGATTGTCTTCTGTTAGTTGCTGATAAGCTTTACGAATATTCTCAGTAGTCTTATTCTTTGCACCTTTAGGTCTACCATTAGGGTTTAATGATGGACCGCCTTTATACAAGTTCGGATTGCCCGCTCTCTTCTTCTCCATTGTTAGATTTGGTTTTTTTAGGTTTCAGTGATTTCTTTAACATGCGAATGCCATCTTCGACACCTCTGTCTGTACTAGCGCTAACCTTATAGGTTATGCCCTGTATTTTTACTTCTTTGCTTTTCATAATAGAATTTTAATGTTTTTTTAACGTTCATTACACAGCGTCCACACGAGGTAATGGGTTTGTTTTCACCTGTAATAGTATTGTAGATGTCAAACACCATATGCTGCTGCTCAGGTGTCATTCTGATGTTACCTAATACTTGGCGATTGGCGTCGAGCCATTGGTAA
>JAAGZR010000428.1 GCA_024206155.1 Aliivibrio sp. | reverse complement strand
TTTTTTGATGATTAAGTTGGTCATAATCTTTTCTCTCTTCGTTGTTTGTTTCGATGAGTTAATAATACGCCTATCTCGCATGAATGCAACACTAAAACATGCGAAATATAGAAATAAATTAAAATAAATTAAAAAGAGGCAGGTTTGACCAGGTATAAGCCCGCCATCATTGCGATAGCGGGCAACTATTACTTAACGCTATTTCCGCACTTGAAACAAAACACTTTTCCATTCATTTCAAAGCCGCCTTTATCGTGTCGACAATCGCGCATAGCAGGCATGCAGATGATATAAACCATGGCGCTAAACAGAACCGCAGCAGTTATGCAGATCATGGCCAGTACTAGGGCGTTCATTTAGTCACCGACATTAAAATGTAAACTTCCATTGCTGCGCGCAAAGGTTTTTCGTTTGCTATTGTTATCTGATGTGGGTCACCAGGTTTGGCCTCGCTATAAAATCCTCGACAATCAAAAGATGCCTCCCACCCCTTTCCGTCATTAATTAGACTTATTTTATTCTCTTCAACAATTTCCCACGACTCACCCGCCAAAGCGCAGTAGTTTTGTATATTTGTAAGTAATTCATTTGAGCAGATTGTCGCAAATTCCGATTTAAAGTTTCTTGCAACCTCTAGAATTTCTTTAACCTCAAGCCACGCCACGCCCTTGTTAATCTGCTCATCTGTACAGTTAGATAAAAACTCTTGATTGATCATAATTCACGTCCTTCTAATTTCTCCAGCATCGCAAATGCTGCGATGTGGTCAAAATTGCACTTATCAAAAATGTAAGTAACTCTATCTTGAATGATTTTGTATTTGCG
>JAAGZR010000427.1 GCA_024206155.1 Aliivibrio sp. | reverse complement strand
CGGCCAGCGATGGTCGCCTTGCTCAGTTATTCGAACTTAAAAATGAAAATGGAATGCGTGCCGTATTTATGGATATTGGTGCGACGTGGTTAAGTTGCAAAGTACCAGTAAAGGGCAAGTTACGTGAAATATTGCTCGGCCAATCGACAATGGCTGACTTTGAGAAGCAACAAAGCTATATGGGCGTTACGGTTGGTCGATACGCCAATCGAATTGCCAATGGTCAATTTAAGATTGATGGCACCAAATACCAAGTGGATACCAATCAAGCAGGTAATACCTTACATGGCGGTTCAGAAGGGTTTGATAAGCGACGTTGGTCAGTCGTAAAAGAAACGACAAACAGCGTTGAATTTAGCTTAACATCACCTGATGGCGACCAAGGTTTTCCGGGGGAGTTAACGGTTTCAGTCACCTATCAGTTGACTGATGATAATCAAATCGTGATCAGCTATAACGGACAAACGACCAAATCAACTCCGGTTAATTTGACCAATCATGCTTATTTCAACTTACTTGGTGCAGATACTGAACATCTGAGTTTAGATCATATTTTAAGCGTTAACGCCAATGAGTACGTACCAACGACTGACGTAGGCATTCCAAAAGGCGCATGGAAAAAAGTAAAAGACACCAACTTCGATTTCACCGATCCTAAAGTGATCTCACAAGATTTTATGCTAGACAAAGACCAAGATAAGGCCAAAGGTTATGACCATTCATTTGTGCTAGATAAAACCTGTGCAAAAGGGGAGTGTGCAGCAAGCTTAACTTCACCAGATAGCTTAGTCACAATGCATGTTGTAACAACAAAACCTGCAATACAGCTGTATACTGGAAATTGGTTAGCAGGCACACCAAACCGTATTGATGGTGAATATCAAGATTATTCAGGCGTGGCATTAGAAACCCAATTTTTACCAGATGCACCTAATCATCTCGAATGGCCTCAGCCAAGCACTATTCTTTCACCGAGTGATATATATCAGCATGAGACTCGTTATCAATTTATCGTCTAGATAGCACGTGGTTAGTAGCATAATAATAGAATCCCTACGAGCTAATTGGTTAGGGATTTTTTGTTTTAGAAATTAATGCGAGTAGATTATAAATTCATATAACTTCTCAGCTAAACCTACCCATGCTGATTTTAGTGAAATAATAAATCAAGAAGATAAGTGGCTAGATTCTGTATGCCAAACACTTTTATCTCATATAAGACACTTGCCTGTAATGGATGGGTTGGCTGCAACAGAAGCAATAAGAGCATGGGAGCAAGAGCAAATGGCTGCACTTTTGCCAATCGTAGCCTTAACTGCGAGTGTGTTTGTTGAAGATATCGATAAGTGTTATCAATCAGGTGTGGATGACTATGTGGCAAAACCGTTTAGAAAGAGTTGATGGGAGAAAAGTTGGAAGCGTACACATAAGCAACTTACTGCGATGAAACATCCTTAAGTAATCAGTGTTGGGCAGTAAGTTGATTAGGAAGGGAGTGAGATTAAGAATCAGGGCTTTCTTGCTTTATTACCGATGAACGTTCGATTAAAGACGCTTGGAAAATCGTACCTTTTGGGACGCTTGAATTACCAGCCACTAATGCTAATGAAAGTTCTGCTGCTTGTTTTGCCATGGTTTGGATAGGGTAATCAATTGTACTGAGCTTTGGATGTAAATACTTAGCAATTAAACCATTATCGAATCCCATTAAAGAGATATCTTTAGGAACCGCAATCTCTTGTTTCTCAAGCGCTGATAACGCCCCAGCTGCCATATAATCGTTATAGCAAACCACTGCCGTGATAGATAAATTACGGGACAATAGCTCAATCATTGCTTGCTCACCACCTTCATCCGTTGGCTGTGCTTCGGCGTAATACTCTTGATCAAAATTGATCCCATGAGCGTGCAATGCTTGCTCGTAGCCGGCTTTACGGTGATGGCTATCATCAATGTCATGTTCAGAATTAATGTAAGCAATTTTCGTATGACCCTGAGCTATCAAATGCTCTGTCGCTAAGTTTGCACCGTGTTTGTTATCTAATGAGATACAGCGATCGGCCATTTCAGCGATATGGCGATTAATAATAACCAGCCCTGGGACTTCTTTCGCAAATTGCAGCAGCTCTTTATCACTTAACCCTTTTGAGTGGATCACCAGAGACTCACAACGGTTATTAATTAAAAGATCGATGGCTTCTTTCTCTGTGGTCGCATCGTGATAGCCATTGCCAATCAGTAAGTGTTTTTGATGCGTTTGAGCAACGGTATCAACGGCTTTAAGCAGTGATCCAAAAAAGGGATCAGACACATCGCCCACCATAACGCCAATCGTATTGGTGCTTTTATTTACTAATGCACGAGCGTTCGCATTTGGGCGATATCCCAGTTTTTTCATCGCCGCATTAACCGAGCCGATAGCTGCTTTGCTTGCTTTTGGTGATTTATTTACGACTCTAGAAACCGTGGCAACCGATACCCCTGCTTCTTTTGCAACATCTTTAATGGTTGCCATAATAAGTTCAATCCTGTGACATGATCGAGATAAAATATTTGATTGAATTAAATTTTTAGTAAATATCTCATTACTGTTTACTTATTCAATAGCGCATTTTTGATAGTGTAAACGTTAACATTAACTTAGAGTTAAGGATAAAGTAAAATGGAAATAATTGCATACGGTGATTTCGAAAATTAGATATCCGTTTTGATAAAACCACAAACGTTAAACGTCATGATAATGCCGACAAATTTTACATTGTTCAAATTAATGTAGGTGACCAGAGTCTTTAAACCGTTAAAAGTCTTGTGCCTTATTACACAGAAGATGAAAGCGTATTATTAACACCAGAGTGCTTAATGTCTGCTGGGGCTAAAATTGTCTAATTGGATAAAATAGAGTAACTCTTCGGCATTAACACAAAGTATTGTTATTTTTTACATTATTGGCATTTTGTATTGCTCTTGTAAATATTAATTGAAATATAGTGCTTTGATTCACATT
>JAAGZR010000426.1 GCA_024206155.1 Aliivibrio sp. | reverse complement strand
TATTTTATTATCTGGTGCTGGCCTGAGTATTGCCGGGTTAATCATGCAACAAATCAGCCAAAACCGATTTGCAGCCCCATCAACCTCTGGCACCATCGAGTGCGCAATGTTGGGTTACGTATTAAGCTTGGTGATCTTTGGACATGGCGATAACTTGTTGCTGATTTTCGCAATGGCGATTGGCGGTACACTTCTTTTTATTCAATTCATTCATCGTATTCAATTTAAAAACGCTATTTATGTACCCTTAATTGGTATCATTTTTGGTAACGTTGTTTCTTCTGCTGCAACCTTTGTTGCTTATAAATACGATGCGGTTCAGAACCTTTCAGCATGGACGGTTGCGAACTTCGCTAATATTCTTCAAGGTAACTATGAGCTGCTATACATTGCGGTGCCAATCTCTGTCATCAGTTATTGGTACGCGACGCGCTTATCTGCCGTTGGTATGGGGAAAGATTTTGCGACCAATATTGGTTTGAAGTACAAGCAAATTCTATTTCTCGGCATTATTTTAGTTTCTGTTATGTCAGCAACGGTAGTGATGATTGTTGGTCAATTACCTTTCCTTGGCTTAATCGTACCAAACTTAGTTGCTCAATTTTATGGTGATAACTTACGCAGAAATATTCCTTTAACGGCGATTGTTGGCTCGATATTAATCCTTGTATGTGACGTAGTAGGACGTGTGATCATTTTCCCTTATGAAATCCCAATCTCTATGATCATTAGTATTCTTGGCGGAATGGTGTTTATTTTCTTTATCGTTAAAGGTAAGCAGAATGTCTGATTCAATTAAACTAACGGCATTGGCTTTTATAACCGTTCTATTCACCTTTTTGTTTATTGGTATTGGGCTTGATGCTTCCAATTATGAGTACTTTTTGTCACGTCGTGTGCCTAAAGTATTGGCGATGATCTTAGCCAGTATTGCGATTGCACAGTCATCTTTGGTATTTCAAACTATTACGCATAACCGTATTTTAACGCCAAGTATTATGGGGTTTGATGCCTTGTATTTGCTTACTCAAGTATTGGTTGTGGTTATTTTTGGTAGTTTTAGTATTTTCTTATTAAACCCATTTGTTAATTTTGCTATGTCAGTTGTGATAATGGTCGGATTTTCTTTATTGTTATTTGGTTTTTACTTTAAGAAAAACAACAGTAATGTCATTACCTTATTATTGCTTGGTGTGATTTTTGGACAGCTGTTTTCTAATGTGTCGTCATTTTTTATGATGTTGGTTGATCCAAACGATTTTGCGTCAATTCAATCAAGTATGTTTGCTAGCTTTAATAATATTAACAAAGACTTAGTTTATTTTTGTGTTATCCCATTATTACTAATTAGTGCCGTGTTATTTCGAATGTCTAACGTGCTTGATGTGTTCTGGCTTGATAACGATAACGCGACCAGTTTAGGTGTTGATGTTGGTAAAATAACCAAGCAGGTGCTTATTCTAGTGGCTATCTTAATTTCAGTATCCACTGCGTTAGTTGGTCCTGTGATGTTCTTTGGTTTATTAGTGGCAAACTTAGCAAAAGAGTTTTTCCATACTTATCGTCACCGAACCTTACTACTGGGAAGCAGTTTAATGGCGATGTCGATGTTGCTTTCAGGGCAATGGGCTATTGAGAACATCTTTAAGTTTGAAACGACATTAAGCGTAGTGATTAATTTTATCGGTGGTTTGTACTTCTTATCGCTATTAGTTAGACAAAAAATTCAATAGAGAAACGTATGATTTCATTATCTCAATTATCAAAATCATTTGGTCAGCAAAAAGTGGTTGATCAAGCTTCTGCTTCTTTTATTAAAGGTGAAGTGACGTCGATCATTGGACCTAATGGCGCAGGTAAAAGTACCGTGCTATCTATGGCAAGTCGCTTATTGGCCAAAGACAGTGGCAGTGTGCTCATTGAAAACCAAGAAGTGGTAGATTGGGACACAAAAGCCTTAGCGAAAAAACTCGCAGTGCTTAGGCAATCAAATAATTTAAACATGCGCTTTACGGTGCGTGAGCTTATTGCCTTTGGTCGGTTTCCTTATAGCCAAGGTAAGTTAACAAAGCACGATAATGAAGTGATAGATAAGGCGATAAATTATTTAGATCTCGCTCCTATTCAGAATAAGTACTTAGATCAATTAAGTGGTGGCCAGCGTCAATTGGCATTCATTGCTATGGTGGTTGCACAAGATACTGATTATGTTTTTTTAGATGAACCGTTAAATAACCTAGATATTAAGCATTCATTGCAAATCATGAAAAACATTAAAACGCTGGCTCATGAATTAGGAAAAGCGGTAGTGATAGTGATTCATGATATTAACTTCGCATCCTGTTATTCCGATAATATTGTGGCGCTTAAAAAGGGCAAAGTGGTGGCAAATGGTACCGTTGCTGAAGTGATCAGAAAAGACGTGTTATCCGAGATTTACGAGACTGAATTTGATATCCATGAAGTTAATGGCCAACGCATCTGTATGTATTACGGACAATAAAAGATTAAGTTATGAGTAAGAAACCCTCATCACGTGTATTGACCGTGGTTAATAATCTGCAGCTTACTGCCAATATGCAACGCATTACCTTTAAAGCCGAAGATCTTTCTACTTTTGATATGGAAAGTGAAGGTGGTTATATCAAACTAATGTTTAACGAAAATGGTGGTACGGATCTTTCTGAAATAGCAGAAGGAACTCGCCCTATGATGCGTACTTATACCGTGCGTAATTTGAGAAAGGAGCAGAATGAGCTAGATGTGGATTTTGTTCGCCATCATCATGCGAATACAGTGATGACCGCTGAAACAGGCGGCTTTGCTTCTGCTTGGTCTCAGAATGCTGTAAATGGTGATACGATTTCAATAGCAGGGCCAGG
>JAAGZR010000425.1 GCA_024206155.1 Aliivibrio sp. | reverse complement strand
TTGGAATTGCGGAGTGTTATGTTCAACCATAATGATTACCTTCTATGCATTAACTCGATTTGGTGAGACTAAGTGTAATCTTTATTTAAGAAATGACTATCCTAGTTAAAAGCAAATGACTATTACGTGAGTGTAATAATAAAAACCCCAGCGCACGCTGGGGTTTCTTATATCTACACTATTTAAACTTCACGTTACCCGCGAGGCTTAAACTCCAACACCGGAGCTTTCTCACCGTCATTTAAATCTTTTGGATTATTAATAACCAAAAAATCCAATGCGCGTCCTGTTGGACTTAATAACGCTAACTCTTCTTTATGTTCATCTTCTAAACAGATATTCAGTGTTATGTTTGATAGCGCTTTTACCCCAAACTCATCTTCTAATGTCTCTAATGCTTCTTGTAGATTTTCCGCCAGAGACTTACTGTCCCAACGACCTTTAAATTGGATTTCCAACGACTTTATCCTCTGCTTTTTTCGTACACATCACATTTAGCATGGATGTATTTTTTAATTGTCTTGTGGTACCGTCTTTAAAGAGACCTAAATTATCAGCGCCCCAATAAGGTAATAATATTGGCCATTTATCTTCTTTCATGATGTTGGAATCAATCAATATTTGCCATTGTTCTTTTGATACTAAATTCATATCTATACGCTGACAAATCTCTTGGCTACCTTTTAAACTTGCTCGTAACCAAGGTTGAGAATCTTCCATATAAAAACCATAATCATCACTCTGAATAAATGGCACTGCAAATTGCTCGCCATTAATAATGACTTGTTTGCGAATAGTAACAGGATCAGGTGTTGGCTCAACGGCTATTTTAGGTAATTCACTTTTTTCAGCTTTAAGCTTTATTGAAGGCAGCGAAGCAAGAGCGACTTCCCTTAATGCTGCTTGTCTAAATAGTGGATCTTTTTGTAATGCTTTTAGCTGTTTTTTAGCGACCGAAAAATTGTTATACGGCCCGATTAAACACCTTTTACCTTTACTTTCTTCTTTCATGTTTATTGGTGCGTCAACTTTCGATTGGATTCGGCTCACCTTCTCAGCGCCAAGTGGTTTACTAAATACGCCACATTGGATCCAAAACTCACTCTCATCTTGTGCCAATTTTGCACCTTGATTACCCCAAAGTGCCTCTCCAATCGGGCAAGAATCAGGCAAATAACCCGATGTTGAACAAACAGAAGTGAGCGCACTATTATTACTATCAAGATACTGAGTTAACTCCTCAGCCGCCTTGGCTTGAGATATTGTCACCAATAACATTAACGGCATTACTAATGTATTTGTTTTTTTAACGATTGCCATCATGGAAGTACCTTAAAAGAAATGTATCTATTAATGTTAGCAAAAAGCCAGTTGAAAATCTGAGATTTCACTGTGTATTTTTGTTTAAAAATCACGCTTATTTTCAAAATATAAACGCAATTCAGATAGATATCATCATGATGATAAACTACACTAAATCCTTACTTTCTATATTACTATCGAGCCCTACATGGAAGTTGAACTGCTAGAGATCCAACACTTTTTATCCCAATACCCTCCTTTTAATTTACTCCCTGAAGAGGCGATAAAAGAAGCGGCACAAAGTGTCGAAATTTCTTATTATCGTGCAGAAAGTATGGTGATTGGCTTTGGTGATGAGATCAAAGATTTATACATGGTTCGCAGTGGCATTATCGAAGTCTACCGTCGAAACGGCGAGCTCTACAATCGATTAGATGAAGGCAGCATCTTTGGCCAAATGGGGCTGTTGATGAATAATAAAGTGCGTTTTCCAGCGAAAGCTTTAAACGATTCTTTATTATATTGCATCCCTGAATCGGTATTTGATGATTTTTGCGAGCGCTATGATGAATTCTCTGACTTTGTGGAAGTTGAAGATGCTACTCGCCTAAAGCAAGCAGTAGAAAGTAACCATGATGATGCGAATGATTTAACTACTTCCAAAGTAAAAACATTACTGACCCGTGAAGCAGTAATGATCACTAAATATGAAACGATTCAATCTGCCGCAAAAACCATGGCTGAAGAGAATGTCTCTGCGGTGTTAATTACCGATCCTGAAATCGATACTGAAGAAGAAGATAATGACTTTGTAGGTATCATTACCGATCGAGATTTATGCACAAAAGTATTGGCCTGTGGTTTAGATTCTAACACGCCAGTTTCTGAGGTAATGTCGACCGAACTTATCTCACTCGATCATAATGCCTATGTATTTGAAGCGATGCTAATGATGCTTCGCTACAACGTCCACCACCTTCCTGTATTACGAAATAAGCAGCCTATTGGTGTCCTTGAGGTGTCCGACATTGTTCGCTATGAGTCTCAAAACAGCCTGCTATTTGTAAGCAGTATCTTCCAACAGCAAACCATTGAAGACTTGGTTATTCTATCGACTCAGCTTAAAGATTGCTTTATCCGAATGGTAAATGAAGACGCAAACTCTCACATGGTTGGCAGTGCAATGTCTGAAATTGGTCGAAGCTTTAAACAACGATTATTAGAACTCGCAGAAGAGGAGCTTGGCCCACCACCAGTGCCTTATTGTTTCTTAGCACTTGGTTCTATGGCTCGTGATGAGCAGTTAATTGTTACAGACCAAGACAACGCGATTATTTTAGATAATGATTATAACGAAGAAGAACATGGTGACTACTTTAAAGCGTTATCTGCTTTTGTTTGTGATGGCTTAGCGGCTTGTGGTTATACCTATTGCACTGGCGATATCATGGCAACCAACCCTGAATGGCGTAAAACGCAATCAGAATGGGAAGAGTGCTTTGCTGATTGGATTGATAACCCAGATCCTCAAGCCTTATTGAATAGCTCTATTTTCTTTGATTTAAATGGCGTTTATGGTCGTACAAAATGGGCAGAGCAACTTAATGGGTTTATTGTTCGTCGAGCGAAAAAGAATAATCGCTTCCTTGCTTGTCTTGCTAGAAATGGATTGCGTCGAACACCACCATTAGGATTCTTTAAAGATTTTGTGATGGAAAAAGATGGTCGTCATAATAATTCTATCAATCTAAAACGTCGTGGTACTGCTCCGCTAGCGGATTTAATCCGTGTTCATGCTCTGGCTATTGGGTCTCAAGCTCAAAACTCATTTGAGCGTTTAGACGATATTATTGAAGCGGGTATTTTACCAAAATCAAAAGGCAGCGATCTTCACCATGCCATGGAGTTAATTTCGTTAGTCCGTTTACGACACCAAGCATTAGATGTAGAAGCTGGTAATGAGCCAGATAATAATATTGAGCCTGAAAACATGTCGGATTTTGAGCGTCGAAACTTAAAAGATGCGTTTCAGGTACTGAGTAACGCTCAAAACTTTTTAAAATATCGCTATAGCGCGAATAAATTTTAGGAGTTAATGATGTTTCCCCATTCTCCTCAAGAAATTTTAAATTGGTCTTCTTTTTTTGATCACAAATTTCAAATTAGTAAAGATAAAAGGCTGAAGAACTTCTATAAGGCTGGTACTTACGATGAAGACACACCACTCAATGAGATTGATTTTGTGGCACTTGACTTTGAAACCACAGGATTAGACGCCAATCAAAATAGTATTATTAGTATTGGCCTTGTTCCTTTTACCCTAAAGCGTATTCGTTGTCGCGAATCGCAACATTGGTTTGTAAAAGCACAAGATAGCTTAGAGGAAGAGTCCGTGGTAATTCACGGCATTACTCATTCTGATTTACAAGATGCCCCTGATTTACGCCGTATTTTAGTTAAAGTGCTCGACGCCTTAGCAGGAAAAGTCGTCGTGGTACATTATCGACGAATTGAACGTGATTTCTTTGATATTAACTTAAAAAACTTGATTGGTGAGGGCATTGTCTTCCCTGTTGTTGATACGATGCAAATCGAAGGTAACTACCAACAAGAGCAATCAAAGGGCCTAATCAATTGGCTTAAAGGAAAACGACCAGAATCAATACGCTTGGCAACAACTCGCTTACGCTATGGCTTACCGGCTTACCCTCCTCATCATGCATTAACAGATGCAATTGCAACAGCCGAACTGTTTCAAGCACAAGTTCATTATCATTTCTCACCGGGTGACCCAATTAAAAAGCTGTGGCTATAAACACAAAAAAGCCGATGAAGACAATTATTCTTCATCGGCTTTTTATTGCGTTTTTACTTAATATGAAGAACTGTTGTGCTTCTCTGTTCTCATACCCATAAGTAAGCTGACACACATTACTAATAAAATAACGGTGAATGGTAGAGCTGTTGAGATTGCACCAGCTTGTAATGCTTGAATTGCTTGAGTACCACCAACCCATAACAGAGCTACCGCAATAGCACCTTCCATGAAGGCCCAGAATACACGCTGTGGAATTGGCGCATCCACTTTACCACCAGCAGTAATGCTATCGATAACAAGTGAACCCGAATCTGATGAGGTAATAAAGAACACCAAAACAAGAACAACCGCGATCATAGAAAGAATATTACCCATAGGCAGTGCATCAAACATTTGGAACATGGCTAAAGATACATCAGTTAAGCCCTCAGAGCCCAATGTACCAATATTATTCACGACTTGATCAATCGCTACACCGCCAAAGATAGACATCCACAACACAGTAAATATCGTTGGTACAATCAAGACAGCAGTCAAGAATTCACGAACAGTACGCCCACGAGATACGCGTGCGATAAACATGCCTACAAATGGGGACCATGAAATCCACCACGCCCAGTAGAATACAGTCCAACCGTGCATCCACGCTTCATCTTCACGACCATGAGGGTTACTTAGAGGAATAATATTCTCAACATACCCCATGATAGTTGTTGGAATCGTACCCATAGATACCGCAAACGTTACTAGGGCAACAAAAGCCACCAATACAATCGCAATGATCATATTAATATTACTGATCACTTTTACGCCACCATCAATACCGCGCATTACCGAGATAACCGCTAATAAAGTAACAACAAAAATGATCGCAATTTGAAGTCCTAGACCACCATCAATACCAAATACATGGTGAAAACCACTTGCTGCTTGTTGAGCACCTAAACCTAAAGAGGTTGCCAAACCAAATAAGGTCGCTAATACCGCTAAAATATCGACGATATGCCCTGGGATACCCCAGGTTCTATCACCAAGAATTGGATAGAAAATTGAACGCATTGAAAGCGGTAGACCTTTGTTATAAGCAAAGAATGCTAACGACAAAGCAACAACACCATAAATAGCCCAAGGGTGAAGACCCCAGTGGAACATAGTTGCACCTAATGCAAGCTTTGCAGCTTCAGGTGTATTCGCTTCAACACCTAATGGCGTTTCAAACCAACCAGTAAAGTAAGCAACAGGCTCTGCTACTCCCCAGAACATAAGCCCAATACCCATGCCTGCAGCAAATAGCATTGCTAACCAAGAAACCATAGAATAGTCAGGTTTTGCTTTATCTCCACCAAGGCGAATCTTACCAAATGGTGATACGATCAATGCTAAACAAAAAATAACAAAGATATTTGCTGACCACATAAATAAACCATCAAATGCGTTGATGATTTTCCATTTAAAGCCATCTAAAACCGTTTTTGCTGCTTCAGGATCGGTTACCGCAACGGCAACTAAAAAGAGGGCGATCAGACCAGCACTAATGCCGAAGACGGGGTTGTGAACATCAAACCCCCATTTTTGAACGTTATCCTGCCCAACAGTATAGTCCGTATTATCTATACTGTATTTGTCCTTATTTCTACTCATTATTCCTCACTTCGAGTGAATACTCTCTGTTTTGGTTTAATTCAAATACTCACTGTAAATATTTAAACACACCCTCAGATCCTAACAACTGAGTAAATTATTACCAGTAAAAGCGATAAATTAGCCATAAAAACAATAAAATATGCCCTAAAACCTTCACTGTAATACATGAAGCGCGTTTTACAGACGAAAAAAAACGATGAGTAAATCATCGCTTTTTTATTCATTTTATGTAATTAACCTTTGTAAATTTTCGGGTTAAACACATCTCTTAACCAGTCACCAAGTAAGTTAATAACCAAAACCAATGTAACCAAAACGAACCCAGGGAAAGCAGTAATCCACCACGAACCAGAGAAGATGTAGTTAAATCCGATACTAATTAGTGATCCTAACGAGGGTTGATCAACTGGCAAACCTAACCCTAAGAAAGAGAGAGCTGCTTCTGACATGATCGCATTCGCAATCTGTACCGTTGAAATAACCAAAATTGGTGACAAGCAGTTAGGTAAAATATGACGGAACATAATGCGTGGAGAGCGAAACCCCATCACTTTTGCCGCTTCGACATACTCTTTCTTTTTCTCTGCCAGTACCGATGATCGGATAGTACGTGCATACTGTGGCCATTCAGCAACACCAATAATAACCACTAGCATCACAACAGCATATTGACTGAAAAACTCTGTACCAAAACTGGCTTTAAAGATAGCTGAAACAATAATCGCCACCATCATGGTTGAAAATGATAACTGCACATCGGCAAAGCGCATTAAAAAGCTATCAATTCGTCCACCAAAATAGCCTGCAGACAAACCAATAATAATACCGAGAGTTAACTGTACCGCTACCGCTAAGAAACCAATCGTCAATGATAAACGTGAACCATATAGAATGGTTGAAAGTACATCACGACCTTGGTCATCCGTTCCAAAAAGGAAACGTTCATCGCCCTCTTCCATCCAAGACGGTGGAAGTTCTGAATCCATAATGTCAATTGCGCTTAAATCATATGGATTAGTTGGCGCAATGACGGGTGACAATAGTGCCCCAAGCACAAAAGTTAAAAAGACGGCAAAACTAAACATAGCGACTTTATCGCGCAGGAAATAATACAAAAAATCAGATGACTTAAATCGTTCCCAACGTGTTGGAACGTGGTTTGTTGTGGTATCCATGATTACGCTCCTTTCCCTGTAATATCTACCGTTGGGTTAATTAATCCATATAACAAATCAACAATGGTGTTTGTTACTACAAAGATTAAGCCCACAAAGATGACGTAAGCGGTAATCAATGGTGTATCTACACGGTTAATAGCCTCTAAGAATAAGAAGCCTGTTCCCGGCCACTGGAATACAGTTTCAGTGAGGATGGTATAAGCCACCATAGTACCAATCTGAACACCTCCTACGGTTATTACTGGCAGCATGGTATTTTTAAGAGCATGTTGGTAATAAATTTTATTTGTTGCAATGCCTTTTGCTTTAGAAAATTTAATGTATTCAGAGCTCAGCACTTCTAGCATTTCAGAACGAACTAAACGAATAAAAAGAGGAAGCATGATTGAAGCCAGTGAAATACAAGGCAATACCAAGTGAGCTAATCCATCAACGGTAAAAAAGCCTGATTCCCAACCCAATAAATTATAGGTTTCACCTCGCCCATAAGAAGGTAACCAATTTAATTCAATAGAGAATACATACATCAACATAATTGCCGTTAGGAATACAGGTATCGAAATACCAATACTACTGAACGCCATTATCGCTTTTGTGAAAATACTTTTTGGATGAATGGCAGAATAAACACCAAAAGGTATAGAAAGAAATATAATAATAATTGCCGCCCCTAATACTAATTCGAGGGTTGCTACTAATTTATCAAGAATCACTTCTACCGCTGGCTTTTTGAAAAAATATGACGTACCCAAGTCACCTTGAACCGCATTTGTAATAAAACGAGTGTACTTTGTGATAAATGGGTCATTTAACCCCAAATCGTCTCTCAGAGCTTGACGCTCAGCTTCTGAAACGGATTGCCCAACCAATTCACGTAACGGGTCACCCAAATTATCTTGAATGGAAAACGCAACCAGACTGATCACAAACATCACTATCAGTGCCTGAAACAGGCGCTTGACCAGAAACGTAAACATTCCTTGTCCCCTTCATTAATCCTAAAAATGATATGAAAAATATATCCATATCTAACAAATTGTTGGTATTACTTTTTTATCGATGAATCTCTTATGACGAATAAAGGTTGCCCTGAATATCAGGACAACTTTTTTACAGACAGTTACTTAACGACTAAATCGCCAAAGTATGGGTACTCCATTGCATTTACGATTGGTTTGATATCAATATTAGATTTCGCACCCCACGCAAGGTTTTGCCAATGTAATGGAACAAACGCAGCATCGTTATACAGTGTCTCTTCTACTGTTTTTAGCATTTCGCTACGTTTTGCAGGATCTGTTTCCACATTTGCCGCTTCAACTAGACGGTCAACTTCTGGGTTTGAATAATGACCACAGTTGTACTGACCTTTACCTGTTTCTTCATTACGAGTCATTGTTAAGAACTCAGAGAAGTTTGCTGAATCTTCAGTATCTGAATGCCAACCAATCATCATCATGTCAGCAGAACACAAATCAAACTCTGGCCAGTATTGTGCTTTTGGCAATGTTTTCAGATCAACCTTAATACCAATCTTCGATAACATCGCTGCGGCCGCTTGAGCAATTTTTGCATCATTAACATAACGGTTGTTTGGTGCCATCATGCTAAGTTTGAAGCCTTCTTCGTAACCGGCTTCTTTCATTAACTGTTTTGCTTTTTCTAGATCATAACGAGGCACTAACTCTGCATCATAACCTGAATAGCCAGAAGGACCTTGTTGACCAGCGGTAGTAGCGAAGCCTTTCATGATATTTTGCACAATACCTTCGTTATTAATCGCATGAACGATTGCCTGACGAACACGTATATCTTTTAGTGCTTCATTACTGTTCTGGTTCATTTGGAAAGTAATAATACGAGTACCAGGTAGCGTAACTAACTCGATATCTTTGGTATTTTTCACTCGTTTGTGATCATTTGGAGCCACTGGAGCGATAATATCCACATCACCTGAAAGTAAAGCAGCAACACGTGTTGCATTTTCTTTTATTGGAACAAGAGTTAATTCATCTACGTTACCTGGTGAGTTGGTATCCCAGTAACCATCAAAACGATCAAAAACAACTTTTACACCTTGCTCACGAGATTTAACGACAAATGGACCAGTACCAGAGATGTGCGTTGAAGCGAATGAATTACCGTGTTTTACTATTTCAGACTTATCTTTACCCTCTTCTGTTTTCCCAGAATAGAACTTACTGTCCATTGGGAAAAGGTATGTTGCTGTCTGTAAAACTAACGGATAAGCGCCTTTAGAAACAAGTTCAACGGTATAATCATCAATTTTAACTAGCTTTTCATACGGTTCAAAAATCGCTTTAAAATCAGGTGAGTCTTTTAGACGATCAAAAGTCCAAACAACATCATCTGCCGTCATTTCATTACCAGAGTGAAACTTAACGCCTTTACGTAGATTGAAGCGGAAGGTTTTGTCGTCAATACGTTCCCACTTTTCAGCAAGACGCGGTTCAAAATCAAATGACTGCGTATAACGAACTAGGGGATCAAATACCATATGAGAAAGCTGTAGCGTACCACCGGATAATTGCTCATGCGGGTCAAGCGATACAGGATCCGCATCATAAGCAACGGTAATATCAAAATCTTGATCAGCTGGTGTTAATTCTATCGCTTTTTGCTCCACCACTTTATCTGATGGTTTAAGTGCTAGATACGCACCACCAGCAATCACAAGTCCTACCGCTACTGCTATTTTACTTTTCATGGTCATTGCATAACTCCTTATGCGGGAATGTTTCCCTAGTTTGTTGTATTTGTACTTATTATTAGACGGTTTACACCGCAGTTGCGTTCTCTCTTAAACCTTTAAACTCAGGCATAAGTGAAATTAATTGTTTGCTGTATTCATGCTGAGGGTTGGTATAAAGGTTTTCTGTTGGAGCCACTTCTAATAAGGTTCCCATTTGCATAACACCAACGCGATCACACATTTGACGAATAACAGGTAAATCGTGACTGATAAACAACATGGTTAGATTTAACTCATCCTGTAAATCTTTTAATAAGTTGAGGATCTGTGCTTGTACCGATACATCTAAAGCTGACGTTGGTTCATCACAAATCAATAGACGTGGTCGTGTAGCTAACGCACGAGCAATAGAGATACGTTGGCGCTGACCACCAGAAAATTCATGTGGATACTTCAAGGCGGCCATTCGACCCAAACCAACATGATCCAAAAGATCATTAACGATCTGTTGTGTTTCTAATTCTGAACGCGTTAATTTATGGAAGCGAATCGGCTCAGCGATGATATCGAAGATTTTCATACGTGGATTCATTGAGGTGTATGGGTTTTGAAATACCATCTGCATTTGACGACGCATTGGGCGACGTTCTTTTTCAGATTTTAATGCGGTTAGATCAATCCCTTCAAAAGTGACCGAGCCAGAGTTAGGCGGATATAATCCTGAGATAATACGCGCAATGGTAGATTTACCTGACCCAGACTCTCCAACCAGACCAAACGTTTCACCTTCATGTATTTCAAAGCTGACATTGTTTGATGCCTGAACGTATTCACGACGGCTTTCAAAAAATGAATCTTTAGTTACAAAGCGAAGGTTTACGTTTTCAACCTTTAATAGAGGGCCAGTATATTCTCGCTGATCTTGGCTTTGTCCTAGCCAATGGTTTTTTACATCAATCGGCTCATGCTCAACTGCCTCTTCGATATAACTAACAAGAGGAAAACGATCTAATTTGATGTCTGAACGAGGAACCGCGGAGATAAGACTGCGTGTGTATGAATGGTCAGGATCACCCAGAACCTTCTCTGTCTTACCAAACTCAACCAAGTCGCCACGGAACATTACTGCAACTTTATCAGTGACGTTCGATACGACCCCCATATCATGAGTCACTAGCATACAACCTACGTTTTTCTTAACACATAAATCACGGATAAGACTTAAAATCTGATCTTGAATCGATACATCTAGTGCAGTTGTTGGCTCATCAGCAATAATAAGATCGGGCTCACCCGCTAAGGCTATCGCAATGACAACACGTTGGCGCATACCACCTGAAAATTGGTGTGGGTATTGTTTTAAGCGATTCTCTGGTTGTGGGATGCCAACTTGTTCCATTAACGACAGCGCACGAGCATAAGCTTCTTCTGCTGATACTTTTAAATTCGCGTGGATCGTTTCGGTTAGCTGTTGTTCAACGGTGAATAAAGGATTGAGAGAGGTCATTGGGTCTTGAAAAATAAAACCAATTTTAGAACCTCTAACTTTACGCATTTCTTCAGAAGTTAATCCTGATATTTTTTCACCATCAAGAAAAACATCTCCTCCTGCGATAACTCCTGGGGGGCTCAGTAGATCAATAACGGCATTACCTACTGTCGACTTACCCGCTCCTGACTCACCAACAACACCAACAATCTCACCACGCTCAATTGAAAATGACAGTGACTTCACCGCAGCATGAACTCCATGACGAGATGGGTATTCAATACGTAAATTTTTAACTTCTAAAAGTGACATTATCAGACTCCGACTACTCGGCAGCATCCTGCCCTGTCTGCACAGTGATTCCATTCGAAACAACAATAAATGTTGTAACTTAGCTAGGAAACCAATGTAGTCAATTATTCACATAAAATCAACAATTAAAGAACTTTAACCTACTTAATGCTAATTAAATGAATAAAAAATCACACATATTAAAATTAAACCATTCAGTCTCACTATTAATACCCATAACTGATATATAAAAAACAATAACTTAATAATAAAAAAAGAATATATCCATACTGTGACAATATATTCAATAAGCCAGTATTATTTACATAATTAGTCTTAACATTTTTAACAGCGTGATATTTTAATATGAGATAACTATTAAATTATTCATTTTGCAAATATCTAACTTGTCGATATATATAATTAATTTTATGTGCATAAGAAGATGGTATAACTATTTTAATCGGATTGAATAAGAAGAAGAGAAGAGCAAAATAAAATAGCGATAATGTGATGATGGTGAGAATTTTCTATCTATCAGAAATTAAAAAAGCCTCGTCATTTCTGACGAGGCTTTTAATGTGGTCGGTGAAGAGGGATTCGAACCCCCGACCCTCTGGTCCCAAACCAGATGCGCTACCAAGCTGCGCTATTCACCGATGTTTTTATTTGATTTCTGGGATGTTACTTAAATCAAACTGGGAACTTTATACAAGCTACCAATAAATTAATGGGGTGGCTAACGAGATTCGAACTCGCTACCACCGGAATCACCATCAAGGGCCCTACCAACTGCGCTATAGCCACCATTACTTTTTTTGCTGCTAATTTGTAATCCTGATAGAACGCCCG
>JAAGZR010000424.1 GCA_024206155.1 Aliivibrio sp. | reverse complement strand
ACACACACATGTTTCTATGACCCCAAATACCACAATTAGCCGTCACAAATACCACAATTGCATCAAGAGCTTGTATCATAGATCGTTGGTGCATCCTGGTACTAGCTATATTGTTGCGTTAAGTCTGGGGAGGATAGAGATACATTCATAAGTGATACATATTCTCGAAGGCTTTGTAATAGGAGGTAGATACATGGACTTTAGTAACAGTAATTCAGAAACAAGTAACGAAGAACAAGAAGAACTTAACTTTATTTCCGCACGGGCAGCTATGAAAGTTGACGGGCGATTTGAGTTTGTTTTTACGGTAGCAATATTAAACGAAGAAAAACAATGTATAACATTGATTGACTCTAATACTGCAACCGCTTGTACTGTATGGATAAAACCATACGAAGATTCGCAGTTTGAAGTTAAACCAGATCAGACAGATGGTGCAAGACTAGGCCGAGCAATAGCTAGGGCTTTTCCTGGTAACTCAAACGAAGAAATCTTTTCAAAAGCGTCTGAGTCTGGTGGAACTCTAACAGTAGAGAAGAACCCAGAATATAATAACGCATGGCTATGGACAGTTAAGGCATAAAGCCTTAGTAACCATACGGATTGACACAAGCCCTCTAAGGGTATATCTCTTAGAGGGTTAATTCTCTTTCATCTTATTGTATATAGTGAATGCGGTAAGAGTATAAATTAACATAGCCCATCCAACGGCGACAGCTTCGACTCTTCTAGGAGCGACTATTGATGAAGCTAGTGTATAAGTTGCTTGAGTAGCATCCAGGACAGCAACACCCGCACCTCTGATTAAATCTAAAGCACCTTCTGATAATTGATCGCCTATTTCACCGAAGAACTCACTAATTGATTCTATTATAGGAGTACCAGCATCAATTAACTCTTGAGCGACATCCGAAGTTATTTGTTGAACTGCTCCGTCTGGGTCGCGTCTATACCATACACCTCCGATAGCAATAACGGCAGTTGTAAATACTCCCATTATTTCACCCTCTTCTGAATCTTGACTGCCTGGTTGAATACTAATAGAATTAGAAGTGATGAAGGAATAGCTACGATTGAGCCTTTCAAAACACCCTCCGACACGTAACCGACACGAATGAGTGTAGTCTCTAATTTGTCTCCTATTGTCTCGTCCGGATTAACAGTAGCGACAACGGCTAAACCTAATCCGGCAATAGCCACACCGCCAACAGCTAAACCGAGTAAAGGGAGAACCATTTACATGACCTTCTTAGCAAACAAACCCACGACAACCAAACCGATTAATAAGAACCTTTGATTATCTGTTAAACCTTGACTAACCTCTTGACTTGAACCCTGCTCTTCAAGTTCTGGTTCTTCTGAACCATCTAAGTCGCCTCCACCACCCCCAGGAGGGCGATTTTCTTCAATCAAAATATCATTAATGTCATTGTCAGACAAATTAAAATCATTCATTAAAATATTATACGCTTGACGATAACCAATTTTATTTGAATT
>JAAGZR010000423.1 GCA_024206155.1 Aliivibrio sp. | reverse complement strand
GGTTAATATTAACATTGAACATCCCGATTTTGAAGAGTGGATCGAAATACGTGAGCCTAAAGGAGACGTCAATAGACAGTCACTTAACTTGCATCAGTGCGCTGTTATCGGCGATAAGTTCATGCGAAGACTTGAAAGTGGCGATAGTAAGGCAAGGGCCAAGTGGGGTAAGTTACTTCAAAAACGTAAAGCAACTGGAGAACCTTATATATTATTTAAAGGAAATACAAATAAAAATAACCCCGCAGCCTATAAACAAAACGCATTAAAAGTACATATGACTAACATCTGTAGTGAGATCACGTTACACACAGATGAAAACCATAGCTTTATATGTTGCTTGTCTAGCTTAAATCTAGCTAAATATGATGAGTGGAAAAATACTAATATAATACATGACTCGATATGGTTTCTTGACGGTGTGTTAGAAGAGTTTATACAAAAAGCTAAATACAGAAAAGGATTTGAAAACTCTGTAAGATCTGCTGAAAAAGGTAGAGCATTAGGTTTAGGTGTACTTGGATGGCATACATACTTACAAGAAAGAGGTTTACCATTTGAAGGTCTATTAGCACAATATGAAACAAGAAAAATATTCAGTCAAATTAAAATCGAGTCTGAAAGAGCTAGTATGGCTTTGGCAGAGACTTATGGAGAACCTTTGTGGTGTGTTGGAACTGGCTTTCGTAACACTCATCTACGTGCTATTGCTCCTACTGTTAGCAACAGCAAGCTTAGTGGAAATGTGTCACCAGGTATTGAGCCTTGGGCCGCCAATATATTTACCGAGCAAAGTGCTAAAGGTACTTTTATACGTAAAAACCCTACTCTGGAAAAGATCCTCGAAAAACAAAAATTAAATACAAAAGAAGTATGGGACAAAATTTTAGCCGATGGAGGTTCGGTACAAGATATAGAAGGTTTAAGCGAAGATACGAAAGAAGTATTTAAAACCTTTAAAGAACTTAACCAGTTAGAGTTGGTTAGGCAAGCTGGTATCCGCCAGCAGTATATAGATCAAAGTGTAAGTTTAAACTTAGCTTTCCCTAGTGAAGCAACACCAAAGTGGATTAATAAAGTTCACATGGATGCTTGGCATAAAG
>JAAGZR010000422.1 GCA_024206155.1 Aliivibrio sp. | reverse complement strand
GACAATGGTTTTATTAACGAAAATGGAGTTTATACATTGAAAATGGATATATTCATAGTTGATGCTTTTACAGATCAACAGTTTAAAGGTAACTCAGCAGCAGTAATTCCTGTTGAAGATTGGCTGTCTGACGATCTAATGAAAAATATTGCGGCAGAAAATAACTTGTCAGAAACAGCCTACATAAAAAAGATAGGTGTGAATCAATACAAGATCCGCTGGTTCTCCCCTTTGACTGAAATCGATTTTTGCGGTCATGCTACTTTGGCATCTGCTTTTGTATTGTTTACTGAACTTGGTTTACAAAGCCAAGTTGAATTCATTACACGAAAGGTTGGCAGCTTAAAAATTGTTCTTAATGCAGAAAATGAAATCGAAATGATTTTTCCAAATCAAAAGCCTGAGGTTGTTTTAACTGCTCCAGTACAGTTGTTAAATGGCTTATCTAAAGAACCTATTCAAGTTCTCAAAAATCGGCAAGCTTACTTTGCAGTCTTTGGCTGTGAACAAGATGTCCTTGAGGTTACTTATGTTTCAGAGGAATTGAAGCAACTTGCGCCTTTGGATGTGGTTGTGACTTCAACATCTGAACGTTATGACTTTATCTCTCGTTATTTTTGGCCTGCGAATGGTGGTGACGAAGATCCAGTTACTGGCTCTATCCACTCTGGACTAGCACCTTATTGGGCTGACAGTCTAGGTAAGTCAGATTTAGTCGCGTACCAAGCTTCAAAAAGAGGTGGAGTTTTGAAGTGCAGTGTTTCAGAGGAAGCGGTAGTTATCTGTGGTAAAGCTGTTCTATATCTGAAAGGCAAAGTTTACGTTTAGTGGAAATTATCGTTATAACAGAGCGTTTAAGTCGGATTATCAATGCTAGGCATTTTTAGCTTGTTTGTCTAATAAGATTGGTTTGTATATTCGAACAAGTTCACGTTTTTATATCGGCTAAAAAATACCTATGTTGTAAAATAATTAGATATTGTTAGTAACGGTTTAGGTGATTTATATGTTTCCCCAGTTATTTTTTTTAGCTTTAGTTTTTATGCTAACTAGTTGTGCAACAACCGATCTTGAACCTGAATCAAAAAATGCAATAGAGTTACCAGACGTGAATTTTATTATTGGTAATGTCACGAGCATTTATAACATTAAGCTATCTGTTGGTAACATTGATTTTGAAAATGAAACATTTAAAGAAGATTGGTTTTCATCTTTATCATATGAATATACAAAGGATAAGCGTTATATAGTTGGAACAGCTAAAGCAGGAAGTTATATTGGAATTACTTCAACTAAAGCTCAAGATGCTAGCGGAACGCCATTAGGCACGTTTACGCCTTGCAATAAAACATTGGTTTTTCGTTTACCTTATGGTGGAGCAGATGTATATGTGACCGATGTTAATTATGAATGGAATAATGTGTCTATTTCCCCAATATATTCAGACCAAATAGAACAAGCAAAAAAAGCCTTTAATACTAATAATATTATACAAGCTAGATATCGTCAGCTAAATGCTGATTTGTACAATGATTGCGAGACTTTAAATCCAAACCCCGTAATCATGACAAGACCTATTTAGAATGTATAATAAGTGTATAACACATTTACTACATTCGGTATTTTCATTATGCGTTGGTTAAGGTGATTTGCGTTACTCATCCCTCAAAACCCGTTATGTGGCAAACAGAAATGGAGACAATCATTATGGATAATTTAGTCGTCTTGTTACAGAGTAATGGTTTTAACGCCAAACTTAAAAACGGGATAATAATATAGGTCAGGTGGTGGCGTTGTTCACACCTTGAATTGGTGTTAAGTTCTTTGGAGCCTAAATGGATTTATCTTCAAATTTTAGAATGTTGGCGTCCTATAACCAGCGAATGAATAAGCAATTGCTTAGTGTTTGCAATGAGCTAACTCATAGGCAGTTGCATCAGAACACTGATTCATTTTTCCCAACAATAATGGCTCACTGGAATCATATTTTGTTCGGAGACTTGATTATGCTACAGCGCCTTGTTGCAAATGATTTGGTATCAGTTGATGCTTCAGTTTTAGAGAAGTTACCTGTATCTAAGTCAGTTTCTGATACCTTCGCTTCGGATCTGAATGAACTCTCTGAATTACGAGAATTTATAGATTCAATTTACATTGATATCACCAATCAGTTTAGCGCTGATAGTTGCAATCAAATTGTCAGGTACAGGACAACTGAGGGGCAGGTAATTGAACGGACAGTTGGTGAGTTTTGCCAGCATGTTTTCAATCATCAAACACACCACAGAGGTCAGTTGACGTGTTTGTTAAGCCAGTTTGGCTTAGACTTTGGCTGTACAGACCTACCTATGATCGTGCCAGAGGGAGCGCGTGCATAACAATGATTTATATGTGGTGGTGTTGGCAACCCTTACTGCGGGGTTATGATTATTTTAGCTTATGTGCTATTACAAAAGGATTTACTAGTTGAAAAATTTAAAAATAGCTATCGCGTTAATGATGCTTTTATCTCAGTCTGCTAATGCGAATGATGTTGGATTTAGAAAAATAGATAATGTCTCAAAAGAGGGTTTATCTATGGCTGTATTATATCCGACATCTTCAGAGCCAAAGGCAGTAGCTTTTGGCCCGTTTAAATTAAATGTTGCAATAGCAGGTATAATCAAAAGTGGTCAGTTTCCATTAGCTATTATCTCGCATGGATCTGGAAGCAGTAGTTTGTCTTATAAGGACATAGCACTTTCATTGGTTAAGAATGGCTTCATTGTTGTTATGCCTTCGCACCCTCAAAATAATTATTTAGACAATTCATCAGAGGGTAAGGTAGAGAACTATGTAAATAGACCAAGGCATATCACTGCTTCTATAGACAAAGTACTATCAATACCTAGTTTACGTTCTCATATTGATATTCAGAGAATTGCAGTATTAGGGCACTCTATAGGTGGTTACAGTGCGCTTGTTGTGTCAGGAGGAATAGCTAGCACTAAGGAATTAATTGATTTATGTAAAAATGAACCTGAGCTATCAGATCCTTATTGTGCTCCGGTGCTTGCGAATCTATTAACCCAAACCGTAATTGTAAACTCAAAAGATAATCGAGTTAGTGCTCAAATATTGATGGCTCCTGTAGGGGCTCTATTTTTGTCAAAGAACTCATTTGAGAATGTTAATATTCCTACGCTATTACTAGTTTCTGAGAAAGACGAGGAGCTGTCTGAGAAATACAACTCTCAAGTGATAAAAAGTGGCCTTCAAAATACAGGTTTATTAACTTATAAAGTAATACCTAACGCAGGTCATTACTCATTTTTAAGCGTATATCCTGATTTTTTAAAAGCTGAGTTAGGTGTAATTGCGCAAGATCCTGATGGTTTTAATCGTGCTGAGTTTCAAAAAAATATCGGGAATCAAATTGCCACGTACCTAAACCAAGTGATGTAATTGTAAACGTATAATAAGCGTTTTAAGCGGAACGTTAACAGTTGGCTTAAATCTATTTCTGGCTACTTCTATAAAAGTTCCATGCATTAACAACCTCACCGGTTTTTAGTGTGCAATCACTATTTTCTAGATTGTAAGAACCTTGTTGTTCAATGCAGTAAACTGCTGCAGGGTTTGCTTTTCCAATGGGTTTTGCCATATCAGATTTGGCTGATTGCTCTTTTTCTAGAGAACTGCAAGCAGTAAGAGAAAGAACTAAACTAAGGGAAATTGCTATTTTTTTTAACATAAAGAATCCTCTATTTAATCATTATTGCAATCTTGGTTCATGCTGCCTTGTTGAGCTGGTTGAGTCATTGAAAATTTACCATTTAAATCTCTGAACACTCGAGTGTTCCAAACTTGACCATTATCTAATTTAAAATCAATGGCGTAATTTGTACCTGCAACCACTTGTGTTTTTACCGCTAAGATCTTTTTAAGTTTTGCCGAGGTATTCATCATACCAATGACATAATTAGTGGCTTTTTCTACGTCTGGAGTCACGATAGAGGTATTCCATCCACCCGCCATGCCATTATCGATATTGCATAGTGGATTCATATTGTTAGAAGAGATCTCTGGTACTTGTTGTGTTTGCTGAGCGCACCCAGCAGTGAATAATAAAATGCTAGAGCAAGCAAAGATAGTAAATGGTTTCATTATTAGCCTCAAATAAAGCAGTAGTAAAACGAGATAAATCAATTTAGGTTTTTTTCTCTTAAATTCAATCCACCTCGTATTCTTATTATACATTCTTAATTTCAATGTATTTTTTAAGTTCTTTTTCTAAGTGTAGTGTAGATGAGGATTTCTACCTCCTATTTTATTTAGTTGATCATTATTAAGAACTCTTTATTGGTTCATCTAACTAGCTTTCTTTGCTAATACTGAACATTTACTTACAGTGATTGGTATAATTAGTTAAGTAACAAAAAAAGAGCAGTCATATAAATGACTGCTCTTTTAGTTTTTAGATCTAATTAATTACATTGGTCTGATTTAATGAACAATCGATTATAAATTACAGACTTTAGCCCAACTGCCGTCACTACCAGGTGTAGACGCTGTCCACCAATTTGCTTGGTAAACACCATTACTATGAACCACTTTATCACCTGTATTTGCGTGGCTAGGGTTACCTGCCCAATCTTTTTGTGGAAGATCTGGGTAAGTAACTAGGCCTGTTGCATCACAACCAGTATCTGGTGTATCGCCATTATCTCCACCATTGTCTCCACCAGAGTTTAAATCTGCTAGTGGTAGGTCTGGTTGTTCAAACTTAAAGGCATAATCAACGTTGTTGATGTTAACCGTATAGTTTGCAGGACCAGAAATTGGTAGGTAATAAACCATATCTAGCTCATACACACCCCCAGCAGGTAATGCTTTCCAAGCTGGAAGAGTGAAAGCAACACGGTGCATTGTTCCATCGAAACCACCGATATTGTTTCCACGAGTATGACCTGAGGCTATCACTTGTAAACCACCACCTGATTGATCTTTTGCATTATCAGGTGCCGATACTGGGATATCAAATTGGAACTCAGTGCCTCCTGGGATATCTTGGCCAGTGTTATTGGTAAAGTTTATTTTTGGATTAATAGGGTAGTTTTGGTCACCCACTTTAAATCCACCCACACTTACTGCAATATCTACGGTTTCAGTTGGAATTGCGCCCGTCGCTACCGTATTACCATATGGTGTTGCTGATTTAAATTTCTCATAAATCGCTTTTGTCATGGTGTTACCCATGTGGTATTCACCATTACCCGTTTGACAAGCCGCTTCAGTTGAGTCGACAGACGTACGATTACCATTTGCATCCAGTACATAACAGTTGTAATCCCCTGCCAGTTCCCAGAACATGATGCCACCAATTTCTTGGTCAATAACGTAGTCAGCTTTTACGTTGATAGAGTCTTTATCTTCAGTCGATAAGAAGACTTTTTTCTCTGCATTCCATAACCATGGTGCCACAGCAACACTGTCATAATGACGAGTATAAGTACCGACTAACTGATCGGCAGGGTCATTTACAGGATCTAAACCATAGATGTTAGCATAAGAACCAAAGATACCTTCTTGAAGGTTTTTCGCATGCCACATAGGGTTAGAACCTGCGCCCATTTCTTGGCCGTATGAGTTCTTATCGTGCCACATGTTATCGATACCTAGCGCACCGTAACCACAGTTATTCTTCTCACCTTCACCAGTTCCCGCATCACATTGAGCTTGATCTGGTAATGGAGCACGGCCCCATAAGCCATTCTCACCACCTGTGACACCCTGCCAACCACGCGTATAGTAAGGAACACCGATATTGATTCGACCAGCGGGCATTGAGCCGCGGAAGTAGTGATAAGCCCAATCAGTATTTAGATAACCAATACCACCATAAGCTGCAGTATCATAAACGTTCCACTGAGCTAATTCTGAATCCTTACCTGTATCAAATAATGCCGCGTTATGACCCACATGATCATTCCATGCGCCGTGTAAATCGTAAGACATAATATTAACGTAATCTAGGTACTGGGTTACATCAAAGGTCTCCATACCACGCAATAAATAACCAGATGACGGTGCTGCAATGGTCAGCATATAATGTTGTCCATCTTCAGCTGAGGCAGTATCTAGTTTTTCACGAAGCATTTTCATTAATACTTGGTATGATGCCCATAAATATTGACGACGAGGCTCCATGAACGCCTTATCATCTGGATTGCCGGCCCCCGCCATAGAGGTTGGGTATTCGTAATCAATATCTAAACCATCAAATTTGTATTTAAGCATCATTTCAACAGCAGATGATGCAAATTTCTCAATACCTGCATAGTTGATGCTACCATCGGCATTGGTTGTCATGGAATAGAAGCCACCATCAGCTACTCGATTACCATCAACACCAAAGTGACCACCCGTTTCAGCCCAACCACCAATAGAGATTAAGGTTTTAACGCCATGTTTTTCTTTAGCAGTTGCTAGCGCACCGAAGTGACCTTTAAACCCAAGTGAAGGATCAATTTCAACACCAGCCCATTCTTTACCTGTTGCTGCGTTATTTGGATCAGTAACATCACCAACATTGACTTTGCCATCAGAGCCAATACTCACAAACGCATAGTTAATGTGTGTTAATTGTTCCCAAGGAATGTCTTTTACTAGGTAGCTATTCTGTTCGTCGCCACCATCACGCCAGCTTGTAAAGTAACCAATCACACGGCGTGGGTGATCTGCTCCCATTAACTCACGACCTTCTTTGTCATAAGTTGTACAGTACGGAACATTAACGCCTTCCGTTTGATATAAGCCATCAGGGCGACAGTTATCAGCAACAGGAAGTGAGCTAGTGACTGTTAATGTAGATGCGGCTGAATTCGTTGAAGCACCTAAGTTATCTGTTGCCTTTGCATAAACAGAGAGGGAACCTGCGGCAGCTGTTTTATATTCTAAAGTGTAAGGTGAGGTCGCTGCTGTTCCAACAAGAGTGTCATTGACATAGAAGTCGACTTTATCGATTGTTCCATCTGAATCGCTAGCATCAGCGGTTAGCGTAACCACTGCACCAAGCTCAAGATTGCTTGTTGATAAACTTAATATTGCAGTGGGTGCGATATTATCAATAGGGCTATTGCTTACGTTTACCGACACCGAGCTAATAGTACTTACTGCGCCTTTATCGTCGTAAGATTGAGTACTAAAGGTATGAGTGCCTTCAATAGCAGTCCAAGCGGCGCTGTAAGGAGTGGTCGTTGATGATGCAATTACTGAACCGTCAACAGAAAAATCGACGCGAGATATTGCCCCATCGCTGTCCGATGCTGAAGCCGTTAATGTAACAATATCTCCCGTTGTTATTTTATCAGTTGCACCAGGGGAGGTTAAATCAACGGTAGGTGCGACATTATCTGCTTCATCAGAACAAACACCTAAGTCTTGCCATGCGCCCCATTGACCAGCGGTCGCAGGATCGTTATTTTGAGTCCAGTATTTAGCTTTATAAGCATTTGACCCTTTCTTTACTTCATTTCCGCCATTATAAACTTTACCAGCATCCCAAGACTCAAGCGGTGTGCAATCTACAGCAGCTTGTGCATTGAATGCCATTAAACAAGATAGGGTGAGTGTAGAGAGGGCAAATTTATAATTATGTTTTTTTCTAAACTTTGAATGTTCCATTTCATATCCTTAAAGGTAATTCAAAAATTATCAATCATTTGTTTAATTGATATAATTAAGATTAGTGTAGTAAGGAATATCTGCAGGAATGGATTTTTGAATTTAAGGTTCACTCGCAATAAATAATATATAAATAAGAGTGATTACATTTTTTTTGCAAGAATACTTCTCGTTTATTGCGTTGTCGGATGGTTAATTTCTAGTTAACTAGAAAAAATGATTATGTTTGTTGAAAGTTTGAGTGTTCAGAAACCAGTCCAACGCATTGGTTCTTTTGGTCGCTAGGGTATCAGCGTTTATGCTCGCGCTGTTGCCACGCTGTTTTAAAAGCTTTTTTGAAGTTACTAGGCAATCATAACGACCATTATTTACTACTAAACCACATGAAGAAAGTGACGGTGTCACAGGTAAGCTATATAAAGACAACATCGACGACTTCATCGCTATTTTGGGAAGATTAGAGTTTGTTGTTGAAGCGAGACCTAATTGAAACTCACTTTTTGCCCCAAAACTTCTTAGATTCAACGAACTGGCCGCCAAGCGAGCACTGTACTAAACCAAATTAATATTATCCGTACTTAGTGCTGTTATGTGGAAACTTTTTCCGAATAACACAGTAGGTTGATATCTGCTAAGTTTCATAATGAATGACAAGAATTCTATGCGGAGAGCATTTGGTGCTCATTTTTAACCCAACGCTCAATCATCGAGGCGAAGATTTGCGGTTGGTCCGCCCATGAAAAGTGACCTGCTTCGGGGATAATATGTAGTTTACTGTTGGGTAGTGCTGCATGGATACGTTCAGCATTACTGACATCAAATAGAACATCTAACTCTCCCCAAAAGACTAATGTTGGGAGCTCAATTTCACTTAGACGTGACGCAATCGCTTCAGACTTTGCATGAAAATCTTCAAACCAATGTATCACTTCAGGTGCTCTACCCGCATAGGCTCTCTTGTAGTCATCAATTTCAACGGCGCTGGCTTGGTGTCGCACGGCTCCAATCTTGGTAGAATACGCGATCAGCGGACCTGCACCTAATAGAGCAGTGGTGGTTCGTATAAAACCAAACCTCGCTAGCATATTGATCATAAAGCCAAGCTCTACTGGGTTAGGATTACCTATACTGTGGCCTACCGCCATACTGGTTAATCTGTGTTCGTGGTCGAGCACATAGCTAAGTGCAGCGGCCATTCCTACATCGGGAGCGACAAGGTGAATATCGTTTAGTTCAAGAGCTTCAAAGATTGCAGCGAGGTGATTTCCTTGTGCTGTGGGCGTCATATCATGGCGATCCCCTTCAGAGCCACCAAAACCGGGTAAATCTATTGCGGTTACTCTAAAATTGGCAGTTAGCAATTCCCAGGACCCAGAAAAATTGAGAATACTGGCCGGAAACGGGCTGAGCAGAACAACGGTTGGGGCGCCAACGATACCTGCTTGCGCCAAGCGAATTTTTCGTCCTGCAATAGTGCGTATTTCCAGTGGTATATCGACAACAGAGTTTTCAAATGACTGTGCTCGCTTTTGAGCCGCTTTAACTTTAGGCCATTCAGGAGATACGAGCAGCAGTGAGGCGGCGTTGAGCGTATCAAATAGATTTAGTTTCTTCATTTATCATCCTTAAGTAATTTGACCTGCACAAAAAATTTTGGATATCGTGTTAAGCGACTTTTCTATATTTTAGCTTATTCATCAGATGCTAGTAGTCTAGTTGATGAAACTTATTTCTGTAAAATTGTGGGTTATGAACGAAATCATCAAATTGGGTAAGGACTACGCCCCTTATCTTTCTCAAGGACTTAGGGGCAGTCAAGGCGGTGAAATGTGGCTTCTCGTTAACTAGAAAGCTCAAAAGGCAAAACACTCTTCAATATCTCATTGACATCAATATTAAAATATTCAGGTAAGGCAACGTTGATAGTCTCGTAAAATTGCCGCATGGCTATGTGGTTGTTCTTTTGTCTTCGCGGTAGTGCAGGGTATCCAATTTGTATGAGAAGTCATATAAAGAAATTATCTCGTTTGCAACGTGTATATGGCTGGCGTCAAGTTGTCATATGGACTCAATAAGATCATAGAGGGAATGGTACTGTCGTCTTTGCGCAGAGCTATACGCTGCTTCTG
>JAAGZR010000421.1 GCA_024206155.1 Aliivibrio sp. | reverse complement strand
TGCAGCCCTAGGGTTGACGCAATCGTTTTCATTCTAATAAGTGTCGCAGTTTGGCAAATTTCAATATCGCTTTTCATAGTAACGGGAACCTTTTAGGGAAGAGTTAAAAATGCTGAAAAGAAGCGCGCTTTTTATACCACAGAACTTAGGTGATATTGAATTAATTCCCTAGGTTTACTATGGAATAAATAGAAATATTTATTTGATGTGATCAAGAGTATGAACAAGGTTTAAGATTAGGTTAATGGGTTGTGATACTCTTTGTTTGTCTATAGGGAAGAGTGAGGTGTGAATGTCTTGGCGTGATCTGAGTTTTCGACGTCGATTGCTAGTAGTGATGACCATTTCGGGTATTGGTAAATTACTCATTTTGTCTATTTGTGCCTTTTTGTACATCAAGCACTGGGAATCTCAAGACAGCGGAGATAAAGCGTTAGGAGTTGCTCGGTTTCTTGCTCAGTCGCCTATCGTTATTTCCGCCGTAGAGCAAAATGCACCAACATTAATTGAAGAGAAAATAGAGCGATTACGAACCTCTATTGGCGCTGCATTTATCGTTGTTGGTAATAAAAAAGGAATACGTATTGCCCATCCAATTAAAGAGCGCATTGGCAAGGCGATGCAAGGTGGAGATAACCAACAAGCCTTACAGTTGGGAGAATCTTATATTTCGTATGCCAAAGGCTCATTAGGTCATTCTGTGCGAGGAAAAACGCCAATTTTCGACCAGCAAGGAAATATTATCGGGGTGGTTTCTGTTGGTTATCTATTAACCACAATAGACAGTAAGGTCTCTCACTTTCTTAGTTTTTTTCTTGGAATGGCAGTATTGGTGATTTTTGCTAATGCGATTATTGCTAATTTTATTGCAAGACGCTTTCAACAGTCTATTTTTGGCTTTGAGCCTGAAGCGTTTGGGCGTTTATACAAAGAGCAGCAAGTTACTTTATCTACACTGCGTGAAGGCGTGTTAAGTATTGATGCCAATGGTAAGCTCAGATCTATCAATAAAAGTGCTTGTGACATATTAGGGATCGATCCTAAGCAATCTTTAAATCGGTTGTTTATTGAAGTGTTGCCAGACAGTGATTTAACTAAGCTTTTAGTAACACAGCAATCAGAACACGATATTGAACTGTTATTAAATGGTCAGGCTGTGATTGCCAACCGAGAGTTGATTAAAATGGATGGTGTCGTGATTGGTGCGGTATCCAGTTTTCGACGTAAAGATGAGATAAGTGAATTAACGACTCAGCTTTCTCAAGTCAAAGAATATGCCGATTTATTGCGTTCACAAACCCATGAGCATCGAAATAAGTTAAATACAATTAGTGGGTTAATTCAGTTAGGAAAACTAGAAGAGGTGCAGCAGGTCATTGGGCAAGAGAGTCAGCGTTATCAAAAACTGATTGAATTTTTACGAGAGAGTATCTCAGAGCCGATGATTGCGGGTGTCTTACTTGGTAAAAGTGAACGCGCTAGAGAGCTTGGACTATTGCTTGATATTGAAGAAGGTACGCAATTAAGTTTGCTTCCTCTGCATATTCGAGCAGAGGATATGGTGACCATTATTGGAAATTTAATTGATAATGCATTTGAAGCAACATTAAATAAACCCATGGGGGATTTTGTTCCTATCGTGGTGAGCATTACTGATTTTGGGCAAGAAGTTATTATTGAGGTTGAAGACAAAGGGTGTGGCCTACCACAGGCATTTACCTTTAAACAGTTGACTCAAAGAGGAGTATCAACGAAATCAGATAAAGGTCGTGGTGTCGGTTTGCATTTAATTCAACAACTGGTGGATCATTATCGTGGGGAGTTCACGGTAAG
>JAAGZR010000420.1 GCA_024206155.1 Aliivibrio sp. | reverse complement strand
TATTATTACACTCACGTAATAGTCATTTGCTTTTAACTAGGATAGTCATTTCTTAAATAAAGATTACACTTAGTCTCACCAAATCGAGTTAATGCATAGAAGGTAATCATTATGGTTGAACATAACACTCCGCAATTCCAAGTTGGACACACGTTTACAGATCACCCATTTCAAGAAGGTGATGGTGCAATGCTTGAGTTGTTCCGTAATGATTTACCAAATATGCTTTATGTTGGTCTTGGTAATATCACTGCTGATGAACAAGCAATTTTAGGTCAAACTGGCGCGCAACTTGGTGTCATTACTTCTGATAATGGCGGTTGTTTGGTGGTGGTAAGTTTTGGTGATTTAGCGTTTGAAATGCAATTAAACTCAGCGGCTATCCCTGAAGATTACTTTACATTGACTGAAGATAAAATATTGCCTGTTTCGATGATAGCAGTAGATACAGCAACTAATTTATTGTGTGCGATTCGTGAATTTACATTGCCAGAAGCATTGAGCCGTCAGTTTATTGAAGTAACTAAAGCACAACGTGAGCTAGGTGATGTCAATGTGGTGAATATGGAAAATATGCAGTTAATAAACTCGTTAACGCCAGAAACCTTGCAAGAAAAAATGAAATTCCACCCTCTACAAAGC
>JAAGZR010000419.1 GCA_024206155.1 Aliivibrio sp. | reverse complement strand
CGTAAGATGTTTTTGAACCCTGAATTTGCAATGGAAGATGAACCAAACTACTCAACACCACCAAAGTTAGATAGTGAAACCGCTGCCAAATTACGAGATTGGATGGTAGAGCCTGTTGAGGAAGAAGTCGAGATTGAGCAAGCGTCAGTGGCAGAGCAATTATCAGAACCATTATTAAAAGAAGCATCAGAACAGCAACAAGAATTAACCGTTAAAAATGAATCAATAAATAGTAATGATAATGAATATCAATACGTTACTTGCAACGAAAAAGCGTCAAGTGAGACAAAAAAGACCATTTAAAAAATCGGGACATTTTGAACCAAGGTGAGACAAAATGTCCCGACAAAAAACGCCGCCTGCCAAATAGTCTAAAAATACCGCATTTTACCCAATTAATATTTCTCATTATTACCCATTAAGTTGGTACGGTTATTGCGATATACCACCTAGAAACCAGTCTTAGAACTGAATAAGCCCAAATGGGGTCAAGAATAGGTGAAGCAATGTTAACCCAATTTTTAGCACAATCTGAAACAACGAATGCCAAAGCGCGTCAGTTCGCTATTGCGCAAACCGTTGAGTTAAACAACTTAATCCCACCAACGGTGAGCTACGAAAGCCGTGGTAACTTGATCATCATTGGACCTACCAGCATTATTGTTGATGTTGCCGAGCAGTTCTCAGAGCTAAACAGCATCACACTGGTCTCAACAGAATCAGATGCACACGATAAGAAGACTGAAAAAACGGTTTACCACGCTAAAGATCTAAGCATCAAAGGCTTTTTAGGCGCATTTGATGTTGAGTGTACGCTAAATGGTGAGCGCGTTAATCTTGCAAAAGCGACCATTGGTGCAGCGGCATTCGATCTTGTGTTAGACATGAAACTAGACAGCGTAATGTCAGAGCAAGTGCCAGTACCTGGTTACTATCCTGTAGGTCGTGGTTACCCAACGCTTGCACAAGTGCTTGATGAATTACCAGCGCTTGTTGGTACCTTTGATAAACCAAAATACTTTCGTTTAAATCCAGAGTTATGTGCACACAGTTCACGTGGTGTAAAAGGGTGTGAGCGTTGCGTTGATGCTTGTCCTGCTGGTGCGTTAACCAGTGAAGGTTCAGATCAAACTGGCCACCACATTCAAATTAACCCATATCTTTGTCAAGGGGTTGGTACCTGTGCAACGGCTTGTCCGACAGAAGCGATCAGCTACGCATTGCCAGAAGCGGAGAAAACACAAAACTTCGCAACTCGTCTATTAGCAAATTACAAAAAAGAGGGTGGTGAAACACCGATTATCGCTTTATGTAGTGATCGCCATGAAAACTTTAATGTGATGGCATTAAAAACCATGCCAGATCATGTTATCCCAGTGGTTCTTGATGAACTGCTTTCTGTCGGAATCGATACCTGGTTCTCAGCATTGGTTAATGGCGCGGCGCAAGTGTTATTTATTGCAAGCCGTAGAATGCCAGAAACTATTCAGCGTGTATTATCGCAAGAAGTGGAAATTGCACAGGCTTTCTTATCTCAACTAGGGTTAGATCCTCAACGCATCCAAGTGGTTTACATGGAAGCGTTACACGAAATGACACTTATCGACACGCCATTAGCGGTAATTGAACAACCATTAACAGGTAATAAACGTGCACGCTTAATGGGCGCGTTAGATCACCTCGCTGCTGATGCGGCTTCAAACACTATCGAAATTACTGAAATTCAATCTCTGCCTTCTCATGCGCCTTATGGCAGTGTGAGCTGTGAAACGAAAGACTGTACCTTATGTATGGGTTGTGTTGCGGTTTGTCCAACTCGTGCACTGCACAGTGATCCCGATTCACCAACATTAAAATTCATTGAGCAAGATTGTGTTCAATGTGGCCTTTGTGTCAGCGCGTGTCCAGAAAAAGTATTGAGCATGAAAGTGCAAATGAACTGGAGCCAAACTCAACGTCAAGAAACACAAATAATGCATAAAGAAGATGCCGCGTGTTGTATTACTTGCGGAACGCCTTTTGCTCCAGCATCAATGATTGAAATGTTACGAAATAAGTTACAGGGTAACCCGCACTTTAGTGATGAAGCCTCTATTAGCCGTCTATATATGTGTGAAGATTGTCGAGTAAAAGACATCTTTACTGATCTGTCTGCAAACCCAGAAAAACAATTAAAGGTGTAATGACCATGAATGAACAACAGCAAGTAAGACAAGAAATCTATGGTTTATTAGCGCATTTATTTCGTATTGCACCAGATCAAATGGTGATTGATTGGTTAAGTACGCTTGAAGTAGAAAGTAACGATGATCATGCAATGAGTAAAGCATGGTCTGTTATTTCAAAAGCGGCTCAAGAATCAAACCAAGAAGCCCTAACAGACGAATACCAAAACCTATTCATTGGCGTTGGCCGTGGTGAAGTGATGCCGTTTGGCTCATGGCACATAGCGGGCGCATTAATGGAAAAACCGTTAGTGGCACTTCGACAAGATCTAATGCAATTAGGTTTTGAGCGAGCAGATGATGTAAAAGAGCCTGAAGATCATATTTCAGCATTATGTGAAGTAATGGCAATGCTTATTGAAGCGGGTGATGCAGACGTTTTGCAACAACGATTCTTTAACCGCCATATTCAACCTTGGTATGTTGCACTGTGTGAGCAAATTAATAATGCTGAAAATGCAGATTTCTACAAATCAGTGGCAGGTTTAGTAGAGGCGTTTTTCATTGTAGAACAAACGCGCTTTGCAAAAAATCCAAACGCAATTGAAGTCACAGAAGTATAAAAGTCGTTATGACTTAAAAGAATTAAAACCATAAAAACAGACGCCCATTCCAAGTACATTGGAAGCAAAGGAGCATTGAATGAGCAATAAAAATACGGACCTAAACCGCCGCACATTACTGAAGGGCCTTGCAACTGCAGCTGCTGCAGGAACAGTAGCAGCAGCGGTATCAGGAACAGCAAGCGCAAACACAGTAACGGATAAAAAAGACGTTGAGAAGAAAGGCGATGGATATCGCGAAACTCAACATATTCGTGATTATTACGATAGCCTATAACGGAGCTTAATAATGAAATTAACTAAACGTTCCGATTCGGTACAAAAGCAAGAGAACCAGCTGGGCATTACACGTCGTATGTTCATGCGTACTTCAACAATAGCTGCGGGTGCAGTAGCAAGTGCAAGCATGTTTGTTCCAAGCATGATGAAAAAAGCACAAGCGAAAGAAGTGCCGGTTGATGCGCCAACAGAAGTGAAACGTACTATTTGTTCACACTGCTCTGTAGGTTGTGGTATCTACGCTGAAGTACAAAATGGCGTATGGACTGGTCAAGAGCCAGCGTTCGATCACCCATTTAACGCAGGTGGCCACTGTGCAAAAGGCGCAGCACTGCGTGAGCATGGTCATGGCGAACGTCGTCTAAAATACCCAATGAAGCTAGAAAATGGCAAATGGGTGAAACTGTCTTGGGATCAAGCGATCGAAGAGATCGGTAACAAAGCACTTGAGATCCGCAAAGAATCAGGCCCTGACTCAGTGTACTGGTTAGGTTCTGCAAAGCACAACAACGAGCAAGCGTATTTGTACCGTAAAATGGCGTCATTATGGGGTACAAACAACGTCGATCACCAAGCGCGTATTTGTCACTCAACCACAGTAGCCGGTGTTGCAAACACATGGGGTTACGGTGCAATGACAAACTCATTCAATGACATGCATAACTGTAAATCTATGTTATTCATTGGTTCAAACCCTGCAGAAGCACACCCAGTAGCAATGCAACATATTCTGATCGCTAAAGAGAAGAATGGTTGTAAGATCGTTGTTGCCGACCCACGTCGTACACGTACAGCAGCAAAAGCGGATCACTATGTTTCATTGCGTCCGGGTTCAGACGTTGCCTTTATTTGGGGCGTATTGTGGCATGTATTTGCAAACAAATGGGAAGATCAAGAATTCATTAACCAACGTGTGTTTGGTATGGATGAGATCCGCACAGAAGTAGCAAAATGGAACCCTGCAGAAGTTGAGCGTGTAACAGGCATTACAGAAGCTGAAGTATATGAAACTGCAAAACTGCTTTCAGAAAACCGTCCAGGTTGTGTTGTTTGGTGTATGGGTGGTACTCAGCATACTACGGGTAACAACAACACACGTGCATACTGTATCCTAGAACTTGCTCTTGGTAACATGGGTAAATCAGGCGGTGGTGCAAACATCTTCCGTGGTCACGATAACGTACAAGGCGCAACGGATTTAGGTGTTCTTTCTGATACGCTTCCAGGCTACTACGGTGTTGGTGAAGGCGCATGGAAACACTGGACTAAAGTATGGGATCTAGATTACGAGTGGGTTAAAAACCGATTCGACCAAGGTAAATACAATGGCAAAACGCCAATGAATAACTTTGGTATTCCTGTATCTCGTTGGGTTGATGGTGTTTTAGAAGACAAAGCAAACATCG
>JAAGZR010000048.1 GCA_024206155.1 Aliivibrio sp. | reverse complement strand
CAACAAAGATCAAAATTACATCCACGCAACCAAGGTCAATTTGCATATAATAGAGGAGGAGGTCATGAGGAAGAAGAATAGATGGAATCCAGCAGAGTGGTCACGAAAGTATTTTGAATATGATGAAGTTGAAAGGGAATACCTACAACACGTTACATTTGAAAGAATACAAGAGATTAGACATAGCTATTTTGTAGATATGGAAATAGAGATGAGTATTGCTGATGTAATGAGTGAACAACTACATATTTGGGAAAAGAAAGAAGAGTATGGTATGTGTCAAATTATAAAAGATACTGCTGAACTCTATGAAATAGATTTATACTAATTTGGATTGGATAGCAGATAACTATGACAAGATCATGATAATGGCTAAAAGAGTTTGTAAAGGTAGCCATGAATGGGAAGATGTAGGACACTACGTACTTTCAAAGTTTCTTGAACATCCAAGAAGGGATGAACTCATAGAAAAGAACGAGGCTATGAAGTTTATGTCAGGAATGATGTACCTTTCATTTAATTCTAGTACTTCACCGTATCATACCCTGTATCGCCAAAAAGGCAGAATGCATGAACTATATGATAAAACGACTGAGTCACTCGTAGATGAACCCTATGATACTAGCGAAGATATTATGCATACCGCTGCTACTGCTATTATCGAAGAAATGCAAACAGATAATATAGACACATGGTATCGTTCTACTCTATTTCTAATGTATGTAGATAACCCAAACTATTCTGAACTGAGTAGAACAACAGGTATACCAAGAACCTCTATATCTCAGGCAGTCGCAGAATGTAGAAAATATATAAAGGAAGAACTAAAAAAACGATTATGATACTAGAAATATTAGGATTTGCAGCACTTGCACATTTAGGTGCAGACTTTTTAGAACAATTCGATTGGCTACCAAGTAAACCATTTAAATGTAATCTTTGTTCTGGTTTTTGGTATAGTATAGGACCTTTCATAGCACTATATGGATGGAGTGGTATATTAGTTGCTGCAATCACAGGCGTGGTATCAGAAGCAATTTATAAAATATTACAATAGATTATGATACAAGAAAAAGATATTATCTGGTTAGATGAAAACCAATCTATATTTCTAAATGTACGCCTAACACCAAATCAGTTAGGTACGCTATTTAGAATCTACAATGAGATTACTGGAGAAAACAAAGGAGTAACCTCATGTGGTAGATGCGTAGCAGGAGTCAAGAAGCGCGTAAAGGCACAACTTGACAAGCAAACAAAAATATTCTAATTATGAAAAAGAGAGAAGTAACAATCAATGGTATAACCTATAGAGTAGGTTCATCAACAGAAGAGGGACTAACTAAAGCAATTGCCCAACTAAAACGTAGTCTCAAGCCCCAAAAGCAATCTAAAAAGAAAACTGAAGAATAATGTTTCAACCAGGACAGAGTGGTAATCCTAATGGGCGACCAAAAGGATCCCAAAACAAGAATACAAGAGAAATCAGAGATGCATATCAAAGATTAGTAGAAAACAATCTAGAGAATATGACTCTTTGGTTAACACGTATAGCAAGTGAAGATGAAGAAAAGGCTATGGAAATCATGCTAAAGTTATCTGAATATGTTATACCAAAACTGGCTCGTCAAGAGGTAACTGGTGCTGATGGCGAAGACCTATTCAAGAATGTAAAATTCGAATTTGGACCAGATATAAATGACGAAGAGAAGCGTATCGATGAATGAGAACATTTATTGGATTTACACCGCATCCAAAGCAGCGAGAGATTATATCAAAGATAACCCAAAGCCAAGCCAAATATCATATCGCAAATATTGGAAGGCAGTTTGGCAAGTCGCTAATGGGAGAGAACCTAGCCCTTTATTGGGCAATCAATCACGCTCCATGCAAGATAATGTGGGTCAGCCCTGTGTATGCCCAAGCAAGCAAGGTTCACAAGGAACTCTATTCTGCAATTGCAAAGAGTGGGATAGTGAAGACAAACAACTTTTCATCTAGTGAGTTACTCCTTCGCAACGGTTCCACTATCATCTTCAGATCTGCTGAAAGGTATGATAATATTCGTGGGGAAACCCTCGACTATGCCATATTGGACGAAGCCGCGTTCATGAAAGACGATGCATGGAGAGAAGCTATCAAACCAACCCTACTAGTACGTGGAAAGAAAGCACTCTTTATCAGTACACCTAAAGGCAAGAACTGGTTTTACGATCTATTCCAATTAGGAGCAAGTGCAGACCATTCTAATTATGAAGCCTACACAGGATCCTCATACGATACTCCATATATCTCAAAGGAAGAAATTGATGAGGCCCGTTTAGTACTACCAGAAAAAGTATTCCAACAAGAATACCTTGCCAAGTTTATCGATGGTGGCGGTGAAGTCTTCCAAAACATCAAAAAGAATCAGTGGCCTGGTGATTGGCCTAAACCAATTGGTAAAGTCTATTGTGGTATCGATTTAGGTAAACAAGAAGATTATACAGTAGCCACATTCATGGACCAAAAAGGAACTGTAATAGACATCTACAGAGATAACAAGACTCAGTGGACTAACATGACCCAAGAGATACTAACCAGAATCAAGAAGTGGAATGCCACAGTAATGATAGAGGTAAATAGTATAGGTGATGTAATCTTTGAGCAAGTTAAACGTGAATGGCAAGACACCCATCCATTTGTTACCTCATCCAAGAGTAAAAACGAGATAATAGAAGGACTCATACTAGATTTCAATAATTCAGAGGTAATGATACCAAACCCACAAGTATTCCCAGCACTCTCGCATGAATTAGAGATATTCACCTATGACTATAACCCAAAAACGAGATCTATTCGCTATGGTCATCCCAGTGGTATGCACGATGATACTGTGATGTCACTCGCAATAGTAAACTACAATCGTAAACAGAATCGTACACTGGGAACCTATGCAGTGGTAGGTAATTCAGGTAGATACTAACTCTATATTTCATACTGTTATGATAAAGATGAACATCAATAACGAGGTCTACAAGTTACCACAACAACTAACAGTAGACCAATGGAAAGAGCTAATCAAATGGGACATGCTTGAAGAAGCCAACTGGCCCAGATTACTCAATATAGTTACAGATGCTCCGATCGATCTACTCAAAGAGGCCAATCGTGAAGCACTAGAACTAGGTATAGTCTTTATCGCATCGATTATGAATGTCAGAGAACGTGTCAAGGTAAAAGACTTTGACCAACTCAAGTTTGGCGAGTTTATCGATCTTGATGTATACCTAACTATTGGTATCGAAAAGACGATTGACAAAGTACTCGAAATACTCGAAGTAGATGTAGAGAACGCGCACCAAGCACAATGGCTCATCGATGAACTAATAAAGTGGAGAACCCACCT
>JAAGZR010000418.1 GCA_024206155.1 Aliivibrio sp. | reverse complement strand
TTTTAATACTTCGGTTTGTCCAATTTGTTGTTGAGTAAGCTCTGATTGTTGCTGTTTTAATTCGGTTATCGAGCGTTTTACCGCCTCTAGTTCTTGCTCTGCATTGCGCGCTTTTTTGGAAGCATTAGCAATGGATAGTTCATGTTTTTTAAGGCTAGATTGAAGACTTGATAGTTCCTTCTTCTGTTTACTTAATACTGAGTTTTGACGAGATATTTCTTGTTTCATTCCTTTTAATTCAGCGTCATTCGCATGAGCGATAAGAGGAAGTGCGAATGTCAGGCACACGATCGCGGTCGTAACAAATTTACGACTAGGAATAGGCTTGTTAAAAAAGGATATGTTCATCGCTGCATTATTTCAGATAGAGTGAGTTCTGACTAGATAGAGTTTTTATTTGGTCTCAATTGTAAAACCAATATCACAGCATTTTTGTTGTTCTTATCAGTTTTTTTATCCTCGCTAGTCTCCGAACAAACCCTAGGGTATACTTTCGACTTCATTTTAGAGCCCATGGTAACTGACATTGCCTAATGGCATGTGGTTATCCAAAAATCAGAGATAAAGAATATGGAAACGTCAATCATCGATTTTGTAACCAATAACATGATTTTAGCTGTTGTGTGGATTGGTATTGTTGTTGCGTTGATTCAAAACGTAGTAAAACAGAAAACCGCTGGCTACCAAGAAGTGGATCCTTCACAAGCAACAACACTGATGAACCGCGAAGATGCGATTGTGCTAGATATTCGCTCTAAAGATGAGTTTAAATCAGGTCATATTACGGGTGCTCGTCACATTTTACCAAGTGACATTAAAACCGGTAACCTAGCAGGTCTTGAAAACTCAAAAACAACCCCAATTATTGTGGTATGTAAAACAGGTCAAACTGCTCAAGCATCAGCAAATGATTTGCATAAAGAAGGTTTTGAGCAAGTTAAATTACTTAAGAACGGCCTAATCTCTTGGAATGAAGCTAACCTACCGTTAGTAAAAGGCAAAAAATAATTGCCCATTTCATAAGCAACTGATTCATTTTGATGTGATATCTGGCTCATTTTTTAGATATCACGAATGCAGAGTAGTACTACAACGTTATTCTGCATACATACATACATAGAAAGGACTTTCCCATGGCTGAAGCAGCACAACAAGAGCAACAAAACTTTGCAATTCAACGTATCTTCCTAAAAGACGTATCTTTTGAAGCACCTAACTCTCCAACTATGTTCCAAAAAGAGTGGAATCCAGATGTTAAACTGGATCTTGATACTCAAAGCCGTGAACTAGGCGAAGGTGTTTACGAAGTCGTTCTACGTCTAACGGTAACGGTTAAGAATGAAGAAGAAACAGCATTCCTTTGTGAAGTTCAACAAGGTGGTATTTTTACTGCTGGCCAAATGGAAGAAGCTCAACTAGCACATTGCTTAGGTGCATTCTGCCCGAATATTTTATTCCCATATGCTCGTGAAACGATCTCTAGCCTAGTGGTTAAAGGTACGTTCCCACAATTGAACCTTGCACCAGTTAACTTTGACGCATTGTTCATGAATTATCTACAAAACCAAGCTCAAGAAAACGCAGCTGCGCCTTCTGAAGCTTAATAATAAGTAGCCTAAGTTCTATTATTAGTTAAATACGACTGAATAGCTTAGTGCTATTAATTAATTTGTAGAGAATAAATGCACTTTTTATCTAAGATAGTTTCTATACTGAATATAGAAATTAAATTTTGATAAAAAGTGCATTTTGCTTTTATTACCCTAGTATCATTTGATACTTGTTTTGGATGATCACAATGACAACACAAACCGATTACTCTGATATTTCCATGACCGTACTTGGTGCTGGCTCATACGGAACTTCTCTTGCTATCTCTCTTGCTCGTAATGGCGCAAAAGTGATTTTATGGGGTCATGAAGAATCACATATGGCTCGCCTTGAAGCTGATCGTGCTAATGAGGAGTTTTTGCCGGGTGTTGCTTTCCCACCGTCATTAATCATGTCTACGGATCTTGAAAAATCAGTGCAAGCAAGTCGCGATTTACTGGTTGTAGTTCCAAGTCATGTTTTTGGTTTGGTACTAGGTAATGTAAAACCATTCTTACGTGACGATTCACGTATATGTTGGGCGACAAAAGGACTAGAGCCTGAAACAGGTCGTTTATTAAAAGAAGTGGCAGTAGAAGCGTTAGGTGAATCTCATTCACTGGCTGTGCTTTCTGGACCTACTTTTGCTAAAGAACTTGCATCTGGTATGCCAACGGCGATTGCTGTGGCGTCTCCTGACCAAGAGTTTGTTAAAGATTTACAAGAAAAAATCCACTGCTCAAAGACATTCCGTGTTTATGCCAATAACGATTTTACTGGAATGCAATTAGGCGGAGCAGTGAAGAACGTAATCGCTATTGGTGCGGGTATGTCTGATGGTATTGGCTTTGGTGCTAATGCTCGTACTGCATTAATTACCCGTGGTTTGGCTGAAATGACTCGCTTAGGCGTGGCTTTAGGCGCAGAAGCTGAAACCTTTATGGGGATGGCTGGTTTAGGTGATTTAGTGTTAACGTGTACCGATAACCAATCTCGTAACCGTCGTTTTGGCTTGGCTTTAGGTCAAGGCGGTGATGTCGATAGTGCTCAAGCAGAAATTGGTCAAGTTGTTGAAGGGTATCGCAATACCAAAGAAGTATGGCTACTTGCTGATCGGATGGGTGTTGAAATGCCTATAGTTGAGCAAATTTATCAAGTATTGTATCAAGGAAAAGATGCAAGAGTTGCTGCGCAGGATTTATTAGCGCGAGATAAGAAATCAGAATCGTAATTCAAGGATGGTATGAAAATGAAAGAATGTAAAAAAAATCAAGTATGGGAATGTATTGTTCGAGAAGCGCGTGAGCAGTCAGAACAAGAACCGATGCTTGCAAGCTTTTATCATGCCACCATCATTAAACATGAAAACCTTGCAGCAGCATTAAGTTATATTTTAGCTAATAAGTTGGCGACAGCCTCTATGCCTGCAATGGCAGTTCGTGAAGTGGTAGAGGAAGCATTTGCTTCTGATCCTTCTCTTACCGATGCGGCTGCTTGTGATATTTGTGCGACTGTGACTCGTGATCCTGCGGTTTCTATGTACTCAATACCTTTATTGTATTTAAAAGGCTATCACGCACTGCAAGGATACCGTGTATCAAACTGGTTATGGAAACAAGGCCGTGTTGCATTAGCGACGTATTTGCAAAATGAAATCTCTGTTGCTTGTCAGGTGGATGTACATCCTGCTGCGACCATTGGTAAAGGGATCATGTTTGACCATGCAACAGGCATCGTCATTGGTGAAACGGCCGTGGTTGAGAATGATGTTTCTATTCTGCAAGATGTGACACTCGGTGGTACAGGTAAAGAGTCTGGCGATCGTCACCCTAAGATCCGTGAAGGCGTTATGATCGGTGCAGGTGCGAAGATTTTGGGTAATATCGAAGTGGGTATTGGTGCTAAGATTGGTTCGTGCTCTGTGGTTCTGCAAGCGGTTCCTCCACACACAACGGTTGCAGGTGTTCCTGCTAAAATTGTTGGACGCCCGAGTTCTGAAATGCCATCGCTTGATATGGACCAACAGTTTAATGGTAAGTCACAAACGTTTATGTCTGGTGATGGAATCTAATATATCCCATTCCTGATACATTTAAAAATAGCCACTAGTGAGTGGCTATTTTTATATTTAAATTATGAACTCTGGAATTATAACCCGCCCTCAAAGCCCATTTGACGCCACGCTTCAAATACGATGATAGCTACAGAGTTCGATAAGTTTAAACTGCGGCTGTCTGGCATCATAGGAATTCGAACACGTTGTTCCATTGGTAAGCCATCAATTAAATCAGCGGGTAATCCACGAGTCTCAGGGCCGAATAACAACACATCACCCTTTTGATAGCTTGGAGTGGTGTGATGGCCTGTCGTTTTGGTTGTGCAGGCAAAGATACGATGTTCACCTTCACTTTCATTTTCTAAATAATCAAGAAAGGCAGCGTAATCTTTGTGGCGTTTTACATGAGTTAATTCATGATAATCTAACCCTGCTCGGCGAAGTTTTTTCTCTTCTAAATCGAACCCTAATGGCTCAATTAAATGCAGATTTGCACCACAGTTAGCAGACAGGCGAATGATGTTACCCGTATTTGGGGCGATTTCAGGTTCGTACAACGCAATATCAAACATAGTGAACTCTTGAATAACGGAAAGTAAACTCAGTATATCTAATTGATAGGTATCGGGGTAGAGCATACGAGTAACAACATGGCTTACTTTTAGATAAGCCATGTTGCGAAGTCATTATTGTTCAATAGGTAGCGTAATAGTCATGCGCAATCCCCCAAGAGGGCTTTTACTCGCAATGATGATGCCGCTGTGCTGGTGAATGGCACTTTCGGTAATCGCCAAACCAAGACCTGTTCCGCCACTGCTTCGATCTCGAGCGGTAGATACTCGATAGAAGGGTTTGAAGATATCCTTGAGTTCATCTTCTGGTACACCATCACCATTGTCATCAACGGTGATGGTGAGAATGTTGCCATTATCATTGATATTCACAGTGACCACATCATTACCGTACTTAATAGCATTGCGTATAACGTTTTCAACCGCGCTCATTAATAGATTAGGGTTACCAAAAATAGGCGTTTCTTTTAAATCAGAATAAGTCAGTATTTTATTTGAATGCTCAGCCTCAAATTTGGCATCCTCTAAAATATCAAACCATAATGAGTAAGCATCAGTTTTCTCTCGTTCTTGATGGCTGTTTACTTGTATTCGAGAGAGTTCTAATAGCTCAGAAATCATCTGCTCTAAGCGATCCGCTTCCATATCAATACGAGATAACTCAGCGCTTTCACCTTGCTTACGAGTGGCAAGGGCTGTTGCCATTCTTAAACGAGTTAAGGGAGAGCGTAGTTCATGAGAAATATCAGATAATAAGCGCTGCTGGCCTGAGATCATGGTGTTGAGTGACCCGACCATCTGATTAAAGCTTTGCCCTGTTTTTCTAAATTCTCTTGGCCCTTTTTCTAACGCCTCATCTTTTTCAAATTGGCCCTTAGCAACCCGCTCTGCTGCTTTTTGTAAACGTCTTGCTGGTTGACTTAACGCCCAAGCAAGCCAAAGTAAAAAAGGCGTACTAACGAGCATGGTAACTAGTAATAATTGCCCTGGTTTATCTAATATTCTAAGAATAAATGGGGGTGGTTTTTTCCAATATCGTCCCACATACATATATACGGTTTCATGAGCGATGACGATATCAAAAGGCCCTGCCATCATGGTTCTGCCATACAGTTTTTGTTGAGGGAGGTCAGGATCATCAGAAAGTGTTAAAAAGTTAAGTAACGCTTTTTTTCTTCCTCGTAGCTCTTTAGGTTTATCTAAAATTTCGCCAGTAGGGGTTGTGAAAAATAGATCGAGGTTTTCATCGTGTTGATGTGCTTTATGGCTAATCTCTTTTAAGGTCTTTTTTAAATTGTCGCGCTCAGAGTATTTCCCTGTAATGTAGGCAGCAATTTGAGTCATTTTAGTAAGATGTTCAGTTGCGATATTATGGCGAGCGCGTGGATCGAAATTAGGGCCAATAACAACCCCAATTAAAACCAATAATAAGGTAAACCAAAATATGGCAAAGATACGGCCATATAAACTGGATAAAAGAGGGAAGCGTGTATTTACTTTAAACACCAATCATTCCTCAACAAACAAATAGCCACGACCACGTAAGGTTTTAATGCGTGGCTTTCCTTCAGAGAGTAGTGGTAATTTTTTACGTAAGTTTGAAACGTGCATATCAATAGCACGATCAAAAGGGGCAAGGCGTTTACCAAGTACCTCTAGGCTAAGTTCTTCTTTAGAGATGATCTCTCCTGGTTTTTGAATAAATTGAGACAACAGCCCAAACTCAGTTCCAGTTAAGTCCAGCAATTCACCATGATTATAGGCTTCTTGTTTGCCTATAAATATCTCAATGCCTTGATATTTAATGCTGCTGCTCTCTTTGGTTTTATTTTGTGTTCGACGTAAAATAGCGCGAATACGAGCCAGTAGCTCTCTATCACTAAAAGGTTTTGGTAGGTAATCATCGGCGCCAAGTTCTAAACCAATAACACGATCAATTTCTTCTCCTTTTGCTGTAAGCATTAATACCGGAGTTTCATTGGTCTCTCGTAATTTACGAAGCATGTCCATGCCATTCATTTTTGGCATCATGATATCAAGTAGGATTAGGTCCAAATCATTAGTGATCGCTTCAAGGCCTTCAATGCCATTATTTGCTTCTGTAACTTGATAACCTTCTAGACTTAGGATGTCTTTTAGTAGCGAGGTTAGCTCAATATCGTCATCAACTAATAAAATCTTTGCCATTTTTATTCACCTACATAAATAGTTTCTGAGTGTAGTATCGCCAAATAAATGAAGGAATACCAACCTTCAAAATAACCTTTACGTTGCTTTACTCGCAAATACATTCATTTACGTTGGCTGAGCTATTCTTACTCCATACCAAGCAGCAACAAGCTGATTTTTGATTGAAACACATTTTCTGTAACGGAGATAACACAATGAACATGATGAAAAAAATGATTTTAGGCGCAGTTGTTCTTCCTCTTTCTTTTGCTTCTGCATCGGCATTTGCTTTTGGTGGTGGCCATCACGAAGGTGGAATGAAAGGCGGTGAAGGCATGCACGGTGGTAAGTGTATGATGAAAGCAAATAAGAAAGCGTTTAAAGATTTAGATCTTACTGATGCACAAGAAGATAAATTTGATGAAATACGTGACGCTCGTAAAGCTCAGATGAAAGCGAAGAAAGGCCAAAAACGTCAGCCAACGGCTGAAATGAAAGCCGATCATGAAGCGATGCAAAATTTAATGCTAGCGGATAATTTTGATGAGCAGGCAGTACGTAATTTGGCTGAAAAAATGTCACAGCGTCAAATCGATCGCCGTGTTGAAATGATGAAAAAACGTCATGAAATGATGAATATTCTAACACCAGAGCAAAAAGCAGAATTTAAAGCAAATCAAAATAAGTACATTGCTGATTGCGCTAAATAAACGCAATTACCTCTATAAAATAAAAACGGGCCCTTATGATAGATAAAGGCCCGTTTTTTATTTAGACTTGTTTTGTTGTAAATATATTAATAAATGGAATAACTATCTTGAGCGTAACCCTTTATACTAAAGTTTGATTTTTAGGTAGATGGATGAAACATGACTCAACGATACGCGTCTTTAGTGACTATGGCTGCATGGCTTGCAACCATTATTGCGACAATTTTAATGCTATTTAAATTAGGAACTTGGTGGGTAACAGGCTCAGTCAGTTTACTGGCTTCGTTAGTTGACTCGGTGCTTGATATGGGCGCATCTATTACCAACCTTTTAGTCGTCCGTTATGCATTACAACCTGCCGATGAAGAACACCGTTTTGGGCATGGTAAGGCGGAGTCGCTAGCGGCGTTAGCTCAGGCAATGTTTATTTCTGGTTCTGCTTGTTTCTTATTATTGAATGGGGTTGAGCGTTTTTTCCGCCCTCAAGATGTTATTGCTCCTGAGCTAGGGGTGTATGTCAGTGGGTTTGCTATTGTATTAACTCTTGGGCTTGTTATGTTCCAGCAATGGGTAGTTAAACAGACGGGAAGTCAGGCTATTGCTGCAGATTCATTGCACTACAAAACCGATTTATTCATGAATGCCGCTATTATGTTAGCACTTGCGTTAAGTTGGTATGGTTGGCATCAAGCAGATGCGATTTTTGCTTTAGTCATTGGTGTGTATATTTTAATTAGCGCATTTAAAATGGCGTATGAGGCGATTCAACTGTTGCTCGATAGACAACTGCCGCAGGAAGAGTTAGATCAGATAAAAGAGGCGTGTTGTCGAGTCGAAGGAGTTAAAGGCATTCATGATTTACGAACGCGTTTATCTGGTCCAACCCGATTTATTCAACTGCATTTAGAGTTGCCAGATCATATGCCATTAGTTGAAGCACATCGTATTGCAGATAAAGTTGAAGACGAACTTTTAACAGTATTTCCACATTCTGATATTATAATTCATCAAGACCCATTTTCAGTTGTGCTAAACTCAGACAGAGAGCAGAGTCAGTTTAGTTAGTGAGTACGTAGTATTATTAGCAATAATTGGTTTTTCGTAACAGAAAAATGAAACAGTCGCGATTGATTCTGATGTGAATCAACGAACTTTTTCAGTAAACTGGTAATACTCTTACATAAGAAAAAAATTACAGATTATTAATGGTGAGTAGATTAGGGAGTTTACTTGCTGTATTAGAAATTGAAATTGAAATTCCCAACCATATTAGAGGGTAACCATGGTCAAGAAGATTGGTGTTTTAACAAGTGGTGGCGATGCGCCGGGTATGAATGCGGCAGTTCGTGGCGTTGTTCGTACAGCATTGACGGAAGGGCTGGAAGTATTTGGTATTCATGATGGCTACTTAGGTCTTGTTGAAGATCGTATCGAGAAATTAGAGCGCCATAGCGTATCTGATATGATCAACCGCGGCGGTACATTCTTAGGTTCAGCACGTTTTCCTGAGTTTAAAGAAGTTGCTGTTCGTGAAAAAGCGATCGCGAACCTTAAGAAACACGATATCGATGCATTAATTGTTATCGGTGGTGATGGTTCTTACATGGGCGCTAAGAAGTTAACTGAGATGGGTTACCCATGTATCGGTCTGCCCGGCACAATCGATAATGATATCGCTGGCACTGACTACACTATTGGTTACCTAACGGCATTAAACACAGTTATTGATGCGATTGACCGCTTACGTGATACGTCTTCTTCTCACCAACGTATCTCTATTGTAGAAGTTATGGGCCGTCACTGTGGTGATTTAACATTAATGGCTGCAATTGCGGGCGGTTGTGAGTATGTTATTACTCCAGAAACTGGCCTAAATAGAGACGCGTTAATTCAGAACATTCAAGATGGAATTGCAAAAGGCAAAAAGCACGCAATCATCGCTATCACTGAGTTAATGACTGATGTTAATGGTTTAGCAAAAGAGATCGAAGCTGAAACGGGTCGTGAAACTCGTGCAACCGTTCTTGGTCACATTCAGCGTGGCGGACAACCTGGCGCATTTGACCGTATCCTAGCGTCTCGCATGGGTAACTTTGGTGTTAAATTGTTGATTGATGGTCACGGTGGACGTTGTGTTGGTATTCAGAATGAGCAACTAGTTCATCACGATATCATCGATGCAATTGAAAACATGCGTCGTCCTGCAAAACTTGAATTATACAAAGTAGCTGAAGAGTTATTCTAATTTAGAATTAAACGTTAGATGCTAAAACCGAAGCGAGCGCTTCGGTTTTTTTATGTCTGAATACTGATGATTTAAAGGGAGTGTTTCAATGAGCATTACTCTAAATATAAGTCGAGCGGCGTTTTACTTTTTCTACCACCAATTTCTCTGGCCAGTGTTGGAACAAGATAACCAGACACATTTTCAATTAACTCACCCATTAACTGCTTTGCTTTTTCATCAGAAACAAAGAAATGAGCAGCACCTTGCACCTTGTCTAATACATGAAGGTAATAGGGTAAAATGCCCGCATCAAACAATGCCTCACTTAAATCAGTCAATATCTTTGCTGTATCATTCACATCTTTAAGTAATACACTTTGATTTAATAGTGTGACGTTTGATTGCTTTAATTGAATCATTTTATTTACTAACTCAGCGTTAATCTCGTTAGTATGGTTAATATGAGTCACTAGAATGATTTGTAAGCGTGTTTTTTTAAATAGCTGACACAACGTATCAGTAATACGATTTGGTATTACCACAGGCAAACGAGAGTGAATACGAAGACGCTTGATGTGTGGAATTGTTTCAATGTGCTCAATTAACCACTGAAGCTCATGATCTTTTGCCATTAAAGGATCACCACCAGAGAA
>JAAGZR010000417.1 GCA_024206155.1 Aliivibrio sp. | reverse complement strand
TAGTGAGACAACTATTACAAACAAAATACAAACACTAACGGATAATAAATAAAAATAAATATGCCAAACATGAGTTATTGCAGGTATGAAAATACCTCAAACGATATGCAGGATGTAGTAGATACACTATTTGACTGCGATATAGACGTAAACCTTAGCTTTTCAGAGCAAAGAGGTTTAGATACTATACTTGAGCTTGCGAAAGATATAGTAGAAATGGAAGATAAAATTGAAAATATACTATCAAATGAGCACTTTAGAAACAATAGATAGAGATAGACACATATGGGAAGGCTGGACCGTTGGTTGTTTTATTGACGATTTAGAACCATTTTTTAATCAGTGTGGACCATTTATGGACAAGCACAGTCTTAAGCTTTGGGTTAAGCAAAATCAACCTTATTACAAAAAGCATATACCAGAAGTATACAAATACTTTTTAAATAAATCAGGATTATAATGGGATTTACCAAGACAAAATTCAAAACAATTAAACTAACAGAAGGCGACGCTATATTTGTACACATGGTACTACGCATGTACGCTCAGCAAACACCTGGGCTTGACAGCGATGACAAAGCAGAGATAAAACAAGTCGCTGCAAAATTTAAATAATATGGGAACAAGATCACTAACACGAATTATACCACGTCAAGAGGGCTTGGCGTATGATAAAGCGCATGAAAAACCAGAGCTTGCGCTTGTGAATATTTATCAGCAATATGATGGTTATCCTGAATATATGGCAGTAGAATATGCTAAATGGCTAGAAGGTCTTAGTATTGGAAACGGTTTAGGCAGAACTCCACAGCTTAATAGATATGCAAATGGCCCAGGTTGTTTTGCGGCTCAGTTTATAAAAGAATTTAAAGATCGACCTGGTGGCTTATACTTATCACCTATTGATGATGATTATGGCTGGGCGGACTATGTGTACACTTTGTTTCCTAAAGAAGGTGAACAAACCTATATGTCTATATACCACACGTTTTCTAAAAAAGTTATATTTGTAGGTAAACCAGATGCGGTACTTAAAAAATACAACAAAGAAGAATTAGTATGACAGAAAAAGAACTAGATTATCTAGCAGATAAAATTGCTACTAAAATTATTGAAACTTTATTTGATTCAGGTGACCTTGAGATTACTCAGTTTCCACCTGCAACAGATGAAGAGATAATGGTAGCAGAACTAGCGCGACTTATGACCCTAATGTCAACGTATGAAGACAAAGAGGAATATGAGAAAGCAGCTATAATTAAAAGAAAAATAGAAAGATTACAAACTAAATACGGAAAATTATGATAAAACCTATGCTAGCGCATAAAGTAAATGAGAACAGAATTGATTTCTC
>JAAGZR010000416.1 GCA_024206155.1 Aliivibrio sp. | reverse complement strand
ACCCCTTGCCATTCAAGATGCTTGTTTCAGCGCGTTTGAGCGATTTCAATTCAAGGCACTGTGATGACATAATGGTTGTTCCATTATAAGTCACCGTAACGATTGATCTGGTCAAGCAGCAGAAGACACATTTATTGTGGACTGTTCAAACTCAATTGGAGAACAATCACCATTTGATGTATGCAGCCTGATCTGATTGTAATATCGGATATAAGCTTCAACATCTTCTTTCATACCTTGGCGTGTTAAATGATAAATATTCAACAACCATTCGTTTTTCAAACTACCAAAAAATCGCTCAACAACAGCATTATCCAAACAAGCACCACGACCGCTCATTGAAGCAGTAACATTATTGTTTTTTAGCTGCTGTTGAAAACGATGGCTCGTATATTGAGAGCCACGGTCACTGTGAAAGATCAACCCTTTAGTCGGCTTCCTAAGGTTCAGTGCCATTTGCATGGCTCGTTCTACCAAGTCAACTGTCATTCGCTTATGGATTGCCCAACCGATAATGCGACGAGAGTATAGACCCATCACAATCGCTAGGTACATCCAACCTTGACCTGTTCTGAGATACGTAACATCGCCTGCCCAAATTTGATTAGCGTGTTTGGGGTTAAAATTCTGGTCAACGATATTATCGGCAACACTATGGCTATGTTTGCGCATCGTTGTCACTTTATAAGCAATACGCTGTTTAACTTGTAAACCAAGTTTATCCATCAAGCGAATAACTTTGTCACGGCCAACCTCAAAGCCTTCTTTACGCAGTTTTT
>JAAGZR010000415.1 GCA_024206155.1 Aliivibrio sp. | reverse complement strand
TCTGGGTCATATACCCAATTACATACAGTACATAACATGCATTGTTTAACGCTATTTTCTCCGGTAGCTCCGACTTCTGTATCGGTTACTGCCAGTTCAACAGCAGGTTCAACCATAACAACTGGATCTTGAACTTTTACTTCTTTAGTCACTGCTGATTCAATGACTTTTTTTGTTTGTTCTTTTTTTTCTACATTAATCGTATTAAACGTTGTAGTTAGTGGTTTTAGTGCCCACTGTTTTGCAATAAATTGTCCATGCTCTCTGCATAATTGCATTGCTTTACCATCAGGACGCCATTTCGCTTTTAGACCAACGGCAGTTTCAAAACCGGCATCAGTTAAACGAGAATGAATTCGGTCAACAGCGCCACCATTCCAACCGTAACTACCAAATGCACCTGCTTTTTTCGCACGGAATCTAAGGCCAGTTATCTCTTCTAACATGCCTGCAATTTTAGGCATCATCACATTATTCATGGTCGATGAGCCAACAAGGATCCCTTTTGAGCGGAACACACTGGTTAAAATGTCATTCTTATCTTGACGAGAAACATTGAATACTTTGACGGCAACAGCAGGGTCAATATCATGAATACCTTGAGCTATCGCATCTGCCATCATTCGAGTGTTGTTTGACATAGAATCATAAAAAAGCGTAATTCGGTCTTCTTGGTAGTTATCAGCCCACTCTAAATATTGATGAATAATTTGAGTTGGATTATCTCTCCATACACAACCGTGAGAGGTTGCAATCATGTCTACTGGTAAATTAAAGCTTAATACTTCTTTAATTTTTGCCGTCACTAACGCACTGAATGGCGTAAGAATATTGGCGTAATAACGTAAACATTGATCCATCAACTCTGTTTGATCTACTTCGTCATTAAACAAACGCTCATCACAATAGTGTTGACCAAATGCATCATTACTAAACAAAATTGCATCACCGGTTAAGTACGTCATCATGCTGTCTGGCCAGTGCAGCATCGGCGCTTCAACAAAAATCAATTGCTTGCCATTACCTATATCTAACGCATCGCCCGTTTTAATTGGATTAAAATTCCATTCAGGGCGGTGGTGGTGACCAACAATTGAATCAATCGCGTTTTCAGTGCAATAAATCGGAGTTCCTGGAATTTTTTCCATTAATGTAGCAAGCGCACCTGCATGGTCTTCTTCTGCATGATTAATCACGATGAAATCAATGCTAGCAAGATCAATTTCCATTTCTAAATTCTGAATAAATTGATGGCTAAAACGATGGTCCACCGTATCAATGAGTACTGTTTTTTCTTCTTGGATAAGGTAACTGTTATAGCTTGTGCCTTTGGTCATTTTAAATTCAGTACCATGGAAGTCAGACACTTCCCAATCACGTTGGCCAACCCAATTAACATTATTTTTAATATGAATAGTCATTGTTTCTTCTCATTTAATTATTAGCGTTACTACTCATACTGCATTGCGCATGCCAACTTTTATCTCATTGTTTTATATTGATTTTATCATAAATCAGTAAAAATAGATGTCATAATGACAGTTGTTTACTTTTGTTAAAATGACAGTAAAATGTCAAATTAACAATATTTATGATAATGAGTGTTCAATGAAAAATATGAAAGAAGAATGGGCTCAAATTGCATTAGATTTAACGTCCGGATTAGACAGCAAAGATCGTTTCGAACGCTTATTATCAACCATTCGAAATGCGTTAAAATGCGATGCTTCAGCTTTACTCTTATTTAAAAATCAATACTTCTCACCACTTGCAACCAACGGCCTGGACAGTGATGTGATTGGACGTCGTTTTGCTATTTCACAACATCCTCGTTTAGAAGCCATAGCACGAGCTGGGGATATTGTTCGCTTTCCTTCAGACAGTGATTTACCCGACCCTTATGATGGGTTAATAAAAAATAAAAAAGAACTCCTCCACGTACACTCTTGCATTGGTCTCCCTTTATTGATTAACGAACGATTGATTGGTGCGGTAACTATTGATGCGTTCGATCCCGACCAATTTAATAGTTTTACCAATAAAGAACTTAGGATCATTAGCGCCTTAGCTGCAACCAGTCTTAATACCGCATTACTGATGGAGAGATTAGAGAATCAGTCTTCCGATAGTTCTACAAGCTCATCTTTTGAAACTGCCCAGCAGAACAATGTTGAAATGATTGGTGAATCAAAAGCGATGAAAGAGTTAAAAGCCAACATCAAAGCGGTTGCCAATACAGAGTTATCTGTCTTAATCACCGGAGAAACAGGCGTAGGTAAAGAGCTAGTGGCAAGTGCCTTGCATGAGCAATCTTCAAGAGCAAATCAAAGCTTAGTGTATTTAAACTGCGCCGCTTTACCGGAATCGGTCGCGGAAAGTGAGCTATTTGGGCATGTAAAAGGCGCATTTACTGGCGCAATTAGCAATCGAAAAGGTAAATTTGAATCGGCTGATAATGGCACGTTATTTTTAGATGAGATAGGCGAATTATCATTGGCTCTACAAGCTAAACTACTCCGCGTTTTGCAATATGGTGATATTCAGCGCATTGGTGATGACAACCACATCAAGGTAAATACTCGAATTATTGCAGCAACCAATAAAATCCTAAGTGAAGAAGTTAAAAACGGTAACTTTAGGGCTGACTTATACCATAGATTAAGTGTCTTCCCCATTTTCGTCCCCCCTCTAAGAGAGCGAGAAAATGATATTACCCTACTCGTTGGTTACTTTGCCGAAAAAAGTCGCATTAAGTTAAGAGCATCAAGCATACGCATTACACCAGAAGCCATCCGTGTACTTAATACATACCCTTGGCCTGGTAATATTCGAGAGTTAGAGCATGTAATAAGCCGAGCGGCGGTACTCTCTAGAGCACAAAGTATTGATTCAGATTTAACTCTCTCTACATGGCATTTTTCAATTCAAAAAGAAGCGATTAGTAACGAGCCAACACATCAATTAACAGAAGATACGCTTTTAGAGTGCTCCCAAGGGCTACGTATCGCAACAGATGAATTTCAAGCTAAATTGATTCAACAAGCCTATAAAGAAAATAAACAAAATTGGGCAGCAACAGCAAGAGCATTACAAGTTGATACTGGAAATTTACATCGTTTAGCAAAACGATTAAAACTGAAAGAATAAAGCTTGAAATTTATCTGTTTTTCGCAGATATAATTATGTGATTTTACTCTCGGATCTGTCACGAGCATATTCTTTCTGTTAGAATCTGCCTCAAGTTTTATTAGTGGTGTTAAAGAATGTCAGACAACAGCCAAAAGAAAGTCATTGTCGGTATGTCCGGTGGTGTGGATTCTTCAGTATCAGCCTATCTACTTCAGCAACAAGGATACCAAGTTGAAGGTCTTTTCATGAAAAACTGGGAAGAAGATGACAACGAGGAATATTGTACAGCAGCCGAAGATTTAGCCGATGCACAAGCGGTGTGTGACAAATTAGGTATCCACCTTCACACCATTAATTTTGCATCTGAATATTGGGACAACGTTTTTGAATATTTCTTAGAGGAATACAAAGCGGGTCGTACGCCAAACCCTGATATTCTATGTAACAAAGAAATCAAATTTAAAGCTTTCTTAGAGTTTGCTGATGAAGTACTTGATGCTGATTTCATTGCAATGGGTCACTACGTTCGTCGTACCTTCCCAACAGCAGAAGAAATCGAAAATGGTGTTAAACCACAAATGCTACGTGGTTTGGATTCAAACAAAGATCAAAGCTACTTCTTATACACATTAAGCTCTGAGCAAGTTGCTCGCAGCCTATTCCCTGTTGGTGAATTAGAAAAACCAGAAGTACGCCGCATTGCTGAAGAGCAAAATTTGATCACAGCGAAGAAAAAAGACTCTACAGGTATCTGCTTCATTGGTGAGCGTAAATTCACTGAATTCTTAGGTAAATACCTACCAGCACAACCAGGTAATATCGAAACCCCTGAAGGCAAAGTGATTGGTCAGCACCAAGGTTTGATGTATCACACTTTAGGTCAACGTAAAGGTCTACACATTGGCGGCACCAAAGGCGGCGGCGGTAATGAAGACCCATGGTTTGTTGGTGAGAAAGATTTAAAACGTAACGTGTTAATTGCCGTTCAAGGTAAAGATCACCCATTACTGAAATCTCAAGGCCTACTAGCGTCTCAACTTCACTGGGTTGATCGCGAAGTAATTAAAGCACCATTGAGCTGCACAGTAAAAACTCGTTACCGTCAAACCGATATCCCTTGTACGATCATCCCTGTTGATGATGAAAACATTAAAGTGATTTTTGACGAACCGCAAATTGCAGTGACTCCTGGTCAATCTGCTGTTTTCTACTTAGGCGAAGTATGTCTAGGTGGCGGTATTATTGAAGAGCGTATTTAAGGAGCTAATACGTGGCGAATACTTTATTTGACAGAACCATTGCATTTGCAGGCATCTGCCAAGCAGCAAGCCTAGTACAAAAAATGGCGAAAGATGGGCACTGCGATCAAGCTGCGTTTGATACTGCTATTCAATCTATTTTAGAAACCAACCCAAGTAATACGCTAGCCGTATACGGCAATGAAGCCAACTTGCGCGTTGGTTTAGAATGTCTGGTTCAAGACTTTGACAACACCCCATCAGGCAGTGAGTTAACTCGCTACCTGATCAGCTTAATGGCGCTAGAGCGCAAACTTGCCGGCCACCGTGATGGCATGAGCAAGCTTGGCGAACGCATTAGCACCATTGAGCGTCAACTTGAACATTTTGATATTCATGACGAACAAATGCTAAGCAACATTGCCAGCATTTACTTAGATGTGATCAGCCCAATGGGGCCTCGCATTCAAGTCACTGGCACACCGTCTATTTTACAACAACCAATGACACAACATAAGGTTCGAGCATTATTACTTTCTGGTATTCGCTCAGCCGTATTATGGCGTCAAACAGGGGGCAAACGCCGCCACTTAATTTTTGGTCGTAAAAAGATGGTTGAGCAAGCAAAAATAATTTTAGCTCGAATTTAAAATTAAAGCCTGTTTATAATAAGCAGGCTTTATCCACTAACCTTTATTACACATCTAGGAGATTTACATGGAATTGTCAGCATTAACTGCTGTTTCACCTGTAGACGGTCGCTACGGAAGTAAAACAATTTCTCTACGCAGCATCTTTAGTGAGTACGGCTTACTGAAGTATCGTACTGTTGTTGAAGTTCGTTGGCTTCAAAAATTAGCAGCTACGCAATCGATTGCGGAAGTGGCTACATTAAGCGCAGAAGCGAATCAATTCTTAGATGACATCGCAGCAAACTTCAGCGAAGAAGATGCTATGCGTATCAAAGACATTGAGCGCACAACTAACCACGATGTTAAAGCTGTTGAATATTTCCTAAAAGAAAAAGTAGCTGATGTTCCTGAGCTTCATGCTATCAATGAATTCATTCACTTTGCATGTACTTCAGAAGACATTAACAACACATCTCACGCTCTAATGCTTAAAGAAGCTCGTGATACCGTGATTCTTCCTGAAATCCGTAACGTTATTGATGCTATCAAAGCACTAGCTAACGAATACCGTGATGTTCCTCTTCTTTCTCGTACACACGGTCAGCCAGCTTCTCCATCGACAATGGGTAAAGAAATGGCTAACGTTGCATACCGTATGGAACGTCAATACAAGCAAATCGAAAACGTTGAGATCTTAGCAAAAATCAACGGCGCTGTAGGTAACTATAACGCTCATCTTTCTGCTTACCCAGATGTTGATTGGCATGCATTTAGCGAAGAGTTCATCACTGAGTCTCTAGGTGTTAACTGGAACCCATACACAACTCAAATCGAACCGCATGATTACATTGCTGAGCTATTTGATGCGATTGCACGTTTCAACACTATCCTTCTTGATTTTGACCGTGACGTT
>JAAGZR010000414.1 GCA_024206155.1 Aliivibrio sp. | reverse complement strand
ATTACTGAAGGTGATGGCCTAATGGTTATCGCAGCTCTTTGCTATGCGGCCTACTGTGTTTTATTAAAACGTTGGAAAATGCCAATCACCAACTGGCAACTTATTTACATGCAAGGCTTATTTGCCGTCGCGATGTTGACCCCATTATGGCTAACGAGTAAAACATTGCTTCCTACTGAAGGGTCTATTCCACTCATTATGTATGCCTCTATTGCTGCGTCTATTCTAGCACCTTGGATGTGGGTAAAAGCGATTGATGTCATTGGTGCAGAATCAAGTGCCATGTTCATGAATCTACTGCCTGTAGTGGCGGTATCACTTGCCGCAATTCTGTTGGGTGAGAAGATTGAGAGCTATCATTTAATGGGTGGTTTAATGGTAATTTCTGGTGTTATCTTGGCTCAAATTAAAACAAAACAAAACAAATCAGAAGCAAACTTACTTATCAAAGCGTAATACCAACTCCAATAATTATCTGATTTATTTAGTCACATTGGTATAATTATTGTTCATGATAAAATCATATAAGAAAGCCGACTATTTATAAGTCGGCTTTTTTGTCAATATTCGTTAATTGTTGCTGAATTAAATGAAGATTAGTTACTACCAATCTCATGATGCTTAGTCAGCTGCTTATACAGGATATCTTTTAGCTCCATTCGCTGATGTTTTAATGCATTCATGTTCTCATCATCAATTGGGCTACCTGATATCTCTAGCTGTCGAATGTCATAATCCAGTTGATGGTATTTTTGAAGTTCAGCTTTGAATGCAGAATCCTCATGATTAAGTTGAACAATATCCAATTTAAGCTCTGGAAAATCTAAAATAAAAGCGTGGTTTTCATTTAACATTGGCACTTCCTTTTCTATCAGATTATCTACCAGTATAGGATCAATCTATCAAAAGAAATGTGGCGTCTCACACAAAGTGAATCTTAATAAAAACTTATCTTTAGAAGTAGTATTACCACCTCGATTGTGAAGTGACGCTGCTGTTACCATTTATGATTGAGTATTTTATATTAGTAATTGGTTAAATCCATTTCTTCCAAATAAATATTCCCACCATAACCACTGATACAATAAGACAAATAGAGGAAACTATCCAAAAACCAATGGACGAATCAAGCCCAGGCATACCGCCAACGTTAATTCCCATTAATCCCGTAAAAAAGCTTAATGGTAAGAAAATAGCAGCGACAATAGTGAGTACATACGATCGTTGGTTCATTTGCTCTGATATCTCATTCGTAATTTCTTCTTGTAGCATGACAATACGATCTCTTACTGCATCAATATCTTCAATATGGAGTACTTGCTGTGCTGCAATACTATTTAATTTCAAGCGATGCATGTCATTCAACCAATCTAATTGTTTATTTACTAACCGATTGAGAGCGTCACGTTGCGGAGCAAGAAAGTGACGAATTTTACTACTTTGTTTTCTTGTATCATGCAATGTCGAACGAATTAGACTTAAATCACCATCATCAAATTCATTTTCTTGCTGTAATAGTATTCCTTCAAGCGTATCTACTGTTGCAGACATTCCTTTTATGATCTTATCAACCCAAGAAATCAATAGTTGAGGGATCTCCTTAGGACCTGTTCCGTTGTTTAAGTCGGTAACAATTTCTTGAGTGGATATCAAGGCACGTTTACGAGTGCTCAGCATGCGACGACCATCAGTCCATAACCGTATTGAAACCATATCCTCTGGTTTAGAGTTTGGATTCACGTTTATTCCTCGAAACACCGCAGATAGTTCATTATCACGGCTCATAACATTTGGTCGGCTATCTTCATTAAATAAAGTATCTAATATAATATCATTAAGTTTTGTATTATTTTGCAACCAGCTATGTAATTGTTGATCGGTATAATCAAGATGCAACCAAAGTTTGTCCTGACTATTCCAGGATTGAAGGACATCTTCCCAATTCAGTTTGATCGCACCACCTTTTTGATCTAAGACTAATGCATGAAAAAAACCTTTGGGCGGATTATTCGTATCATTCACTGATGTTGTCCTCATATATCCATTACAATATTTTATTAACTCTCTTAACCCAAATCGATCGAAAAAATAATGACTTAGTTTATTTTTAGATTAAGTACATATTTAATCATAACTCTACTTTATGTCATTTCATACTTAAAGATATTCTCAATAATCTCTTGCCTGAAAGTAGTATAGTCATCGCCATTGAACCAAAGAACATCACAAGGCCAACTATCATCGTGGATGCTAAAATTAAGATAGCCGCATAAATAAGCACTTTCTTGGATATTTTACCCGCATCAAACACATTCGACATAACATAGTACGATTACTTTAAAGCCTATTTTTCAAACCCTATCATTCTTGGTAAAGAAGGATAAATGAAAATAGTAATGGATTATTTAGGCGCTACTTCACAAAACGAACGTCCATCGCTTAGATAAGTAAATCATCCAATCATATTCGATTATTGATTAATATATTGTCCAGAGATACTAATAACTAATGAAAAGCCCACCGTAATGACTAATAGGTGAGCTTTTTTCGTCCATTGAACTTAGAGCAAGCTAATACGTTACTTCACTGCATTTGCTATTTGGGTGGTTAACTCACCAACAGCGGTTGATAATGCCTCAACTTGTGCACTGTAGCCGTCTTTTGCAAGTGGAACACTAAATTCAAATGGGTGTACCGTTTGCAAATTACCATTTTTACCAATAATCATCCACTCACCAGCGATATTAGCGACACCTGTATATACGCCATTAAACTGGTTAATGCGTACTTGTAATCGTGACGCTCCCGCAGTTGATAATGTTGGAGTTAACTGTGTAGCCCATAAGTGATGCTGCTTTTGACGCAAATCATGAGTAATACGGCGCGTTAACTGTTTTGATAATGCCTCACCCCATAAGTTTTGTTGTGCTTCAACTATTTCAGTTGCAGAGGTTTGATAAACCAAACCATTACCCGCTAAATGCTCAGCTACCTCAACAGGTCGTACAATCAATAATGGTTGATCAGTTGCGTGCGATACTGTTAACGTCTTACCTGCAGGTAATAAGAATGTATTTACGCCTTCAGGCGCACTACTACAACCACTAACGGCTAGTGAAATTGCTGCGATGACGAGCCATTTTTTCATTATTAACGACCTCCAACAGGTACTGGATCTTGTGTTTTCTCATCACCGAATACAAGTGAATTTGGTTTTTCATTTATTTGACGTAACACCGGCTGAAGCTCAATCATAACCGCTTCAAAACGGGTTAATGCACCTTCAAGATTCTGATATAGCGCAGCATCAGGACCAAGACCATTAAGGGTTGTTTGGATCTGTTTAAGGCTTGCACGTACGTCACCAGGCAATGCTTGAGTATCTTTTTGCTTTAATAATCGATCTAAATCATTGATCGTTTTTCGCATCGCTGCCATAGTTTTTTCGGATGCTTTTAATGTCGCAGTCATTGAATTTAACGTATCTTCAACTGGCAACTTATTAAATTTATTCAATAAATTAGTTAGTTGCTTCTGCACTTCGGCTAAATCTCCTGGTTTGGTTGGGAAGATTTCATAACCATCATAGGTCTTTAATTTTATTGGTTTTTCTGCTTTATAAACATCAGTGCCAATATACAATGCACCAGTTAATAAATTACCGGTTTTCAATGTTGCACGCAGACCTAACTTAAACTCTTTTTCAAGATTTTCTTTTAATGATACCAGTGTACCCTCATCTGAATGCTCAAAAACACGCCCTAAGTCAATACGTATCAGCACTGGAATTTGCTTACTTTTAAAACCTTCTTGGCTAGTCGGTAAACGTAACGGTACTTTTTGTACGGTACCAATTTGAATACCACGATACTCAATCGGAGCACCTGCTTTTAAGCCTCGAATCGATTCGCTAAACAGCATCACAAAATCAAGGTGTTGCTCAAACATTTTTTCACGAACGGCTTTCTGATTATCATATAAACGATAATAGCTTTTTTGCTTAAGTTGTGGTGTACCTTGATCATCTGCTGCTGTTGTAAATTTCACACCACCCGTTATTAAAGATTCTAAAGAGCCAATTTTGACATTAAAGCCTTCAGCCCCCACCTTCACTTGTACACCAGACGCTAAAATAAAATTACTGCTAGTACGCACCAATCGATCATAAGGTTCAAAAATAAATAATTGATAATTAGCGCGTTTAGTATTGATATCAAAACTGACTTTCTCTACACGGCCAACAGTAAAGCCATCATAAAGCACCGGATCGCCAACGCCTAATTTACCTGCTTGGCGGCTAGTTAAAATAACCCGCAAACCTTTCGCATCAGCAGGTGCAACCGGAGGAACATCTAAAGCAACAAAATGGTTCTTATCTTTCTTTCCTACACCAGGTTGCATTTCAATGTATGAACCAGAGAGTAATGTATCCAAGCCAGACACTCCCCCTTTACCTATGCGCGGCTTAACCACCCAAAATAAGGTATTATTTTTAAGCATGCGGCCAGTACCATTATTCATCTGTGCAGTCACGGTGATGTAGCTGTAATCTTTACTTAATTGAACTTTTGTAACGACACCAACTTTTACATTCAACGATTTAATCGCTGTTTTTCCAACTTCAATACCCGATGCATTTGGTAATCGAATCGTGATCACAGGTCCTTGACTATTAAGGTATTGAACAAACATCCATATACCAATAGCGAGTGCGACTAATGGAACGATCCATATTGGCGACACTTGTTTCAAACGTTGTACTTTTGCCTCTGCTGGCTGGTTATCACTCATAATCTGCTTCTCATTTATGCACACTAGGCACTTCTGAATTTGATTCAGAAGCATCTAACTCTGAATCTTGCTTACATGGTTTATTTTTAGGTGTCCAAAATATCCGAGGATCAAAACTCATCGCAGATAACATCGTAAAGATCACCACCGTCGCAAAGCATAACGCTGCAGGACCCGGTGAAATCGCCATCATATTTTGTAGTTGCACTAAAGCCACTAAGATAGCAACTACAAAAATATCAACCATTGACCAGCGGCCGATAAATTCTGTCAAGCGGTATAATTTTAACCGCTTAATGGCGATATGACTTGAGTCATCCGCGTGTTTACCTGCACAAAAATAAAGCCATGCTAAAGTAAACATTTTTGCAATAGGAATAAAAATACTCGCTATAAATATTACTATCGCTATCGGCCATGAGCCCATTTTCCAAAGTAAAACAACGCCGCCAAGAATCGTTGAACCTTCGGTTTTACCTAAACTTACGGTATACATCATTGGATATAAATTGGCAGGAATATAAAGCACTATCGATGCGAGTAAATAAGCCCACGAATATTGTAACGAATGATTAGCGTTAAATGCATGTAATTGACTATCACAACGCAAACATTGTGCTTTATGCGACGTTGGTAGCGGATTAAGTTGATTACAGACATGACAACCAACATGATTATGATCTACGTGGGTATCACCAGCGCGCACACCATCAATTGGCTTCATCGAAAAAAACTGATCCCACAACCAGGTTTTATCAACTAATGACACACATTTGACCACTAACACACTATAAAGACAAAAAGCCCAAAATGAGTTACCTAAACCTATATGTGCTAGTGCAGATATTTTTACCAAGCTAACTAAAACACCAATTAAAAAAACATCTACCATTAGCCAAGGCTGAATAGTAAATATGATACGACATAGAAGTGTAATCCAAGCACGAGTGTGAACAATATGACCAACATTCTTTACTCTATTAGCATGATAAAAAAGATATAACACCAGCATTATATATACTGCAGGAAAAACAAGAACAGTTATCATTAATAAAATAGCTAATGCACTATTTCCAAAATACTGTAATGTTTCTGTTGCATTTAGCAGTGTAATTTGGTGCTCCATCCCATTAACTGAAAAAGAGAGAAATGGAAATGATAAGCTCAATGCTAGCATCAACAAACAAGCAATACCGTAAGCAGCTGGACGTTGAAAAGGTAAACTAACGGCTTTAATTAATGTATACCTACACCGAGGGCAGGTTGCTTTATCACCTTGATCTAAATCAGGGATATTAACAACTAACCCACACTCTTCACATGCAATCATCATTGACTGCTGCGCGTTAATCACTTCTCGTGCGGGCTTAATTTCATTATTCAACGTACATCACCCCCTAGATTCTCAGAACAACCGACACACTTGGTATCGACAAGAGTGCCAGCTGCCCGTAGGCTGAAGTTCTTACACAGTAACCAAGGTAGCTACATTGGTAAACAATACAAACAGCTGACTCTTATTCAACGATACCAGAGAGAAGCTCTGATGCAATGAGATTTTTCAGCTCGTCAAATAGGTAAAAAACTCAAACGGGAAAATAAATCGATATCATCAGAGCTACAATGTTGCTCCCAAGGTCGGTATACAGCAAGAATGGTGAAACCAATGACTCCGTAATCACTCTTTCACTGCTTAAGTCCTGATTTTAAAGGAATAAAGACTAAACGAATGGAAGCATTGTAGGGGCTAAGCTCATCCCCGATAAAGTCTATATCAACCAGCATCCACCGCTAAGATTCGTAAAAAAGCACTCAATGATGTTCGATTGTTGATTAATATGCAGTCCAAAAACTGAATTATCTAAGCCTAATAGAAGTTT
>JAAGZR010000413.1 GCA_024206155.1 Aliivibrio sp. | reverse complement strand
TCTTCTAATCGCTTACATAAAACCGGGTCGGCATGACAATAAGGTAAAACTATAAACCCTTGTTTCACTAGCTCTTCTGCTGCCATTAATGTTTCAATTGGATCTGGCATTAAGTATTTAGGGTCTGGGTGAATTTCTAATTTTAGCCAGTTTGTACCCAATGCTTCACGCGCCAATTGTGCGGCAAAGATAGCTTCTCTTGCATTTTTCGCTCCTGACGTATTTGGCAATAAGTTAATTCCAGCATCTACAATCGGCTTCAATATATTATCTTCAGGGTTATTCACTTCTACACGCTTTAGTGCCATGGTTGATAATTCAGAACCTGATTCGATGAGCGCCTTTTGCATGATCTCTGAATTAGGAAATTTTCCTGTCCCTGTAAATAAGCGCGAACTAAACGTCTTATCTCCGATGGTTAATAAGTCACTCATGTTAGCCCCCTGCGATAGCTTGAAATAAAGAGATGGACTCTCCCTGCGATAACCCACGCTTTTGCCATTCCGATCTCGGTAGTATCTGGTTACTGATCGCGATAGCACACCCCTGTGTATTAATATCATGGTGTTCTAAAAATGAAGCCATAGTATGAAATGCTTCAACTCGGTAAGTCACACCATTTAATTCTATTGATATTAACTCATTCATGAATAGCATCTCCCTTTGACTGTGTTTCACGTGAAACATCATTCATATATTCTGAAGAACAAATTGAACATTGATTGTCTTTTGGAATATTCATTGATGACCAAGTTAAAGAGCGGCCATCAAACTGATGAATCGAGTCCCACTTCGTGTAACTCGGTTGTGTTAGATATTTAATGGTTTCTAACGCTTGCAGGTTTCCAATCATGCCTACCACTGGACCAATAATGCCAAACGACTGACAGTTTTGCGTTTGATTACTCTCTGTAAATGGAAACAAACAGTGATAGCAAGATGTGTTATTTTGAACGGACTTATTTGAAAACAGCATTAACTGCCCTTGCCACCCAATTGCTGCACCTGAAATAAGAGGAACGCGATGCTTAACACACGCCGCGTTAATTTCATGGCGTGTCGGCAAATTATCAGAACAATCCAAAACCACATCAACTAGGTTAATTAAGCGAGATAATTCTGGCTCTGCTAACTTGTGACTGATCACTTCAATATGAGTTGTACCGTTCAGCCCTTTAAGTTGCTGCGCCATTGCCATCGCTTTATTTTGGTTTAGGTTATTATCGCGATAGACCACTTGGCGCTGTAAGTTGCTTAACTCAACCTTGTCTCCATCGGCAATAATTAATGTACCGATACCAGAAGCGGATAAGTGCATTCCAACTGAAGAGCCCAGTCCGCCACAACCTACTATCAGAACCGTGCTATTTATTAATGTGACTTGCCCTTTTTCACCAATATCAGGCAACATGATTTGACGGCTATAACGCAGAAAATCTTGATCACTTAATCCCTCCATCAGCAGATTACTCATTAATAACCTCCTGTTGGTTTATTTTTCTTGGTTTCGCAATAATGGCGTTAAATTGAGATACCGCTTGGGGAATATCTTCAGCTTGAGTTATAGCGCGAACCACAGCAATACTGTCTACACCGGTTTGCCAAACCTCTTCCGCTACGGATAAATCAATACCACCAATCGCAACCGTCGGTGTACCTCCTGCTAATAAATGATTCTTAGCAAGATTAATTAGGCCTTGAGGTTGTGATGGCATGTCTTTCGTCGGTGTAGGGAAAATATGACCCAGCGCTAAATAGCTTGGATTTAATGCTTTTACTTTTAGTAGCTCTCTATCATCGTGTGTGGATAATCCAAGACAAATATTGGCATCAGAAATAGCCTGTAGATCGGCAATTTCTATGTCTTCTTGCCCAAGGTGAATACCAAATGCCTTATGCTTAATGGCCAATTGCCAATAGTCATTAATGAATACTTGAGCATCGTATTCTCGTCCAAGTTTAATCGCTTTGATAATCTGTTGCTCTAAATCAGTTTGTTCTGGGTTCTTAATTCTCAGTTGCATTGTCTTTACATCAAGTTTTAATAACACCTCAATCCATGACACATCATCAACTACGGGATACAGGCCAAACTTACTTTTATCAATTCTAGGGAACGCAAACATCGCAGTCTCACTTCAATTCCGTATACAAAAGATAAGAGATGTTCCACGTGAAACACCTCTTATTCACCGCTATTCAGCCTCTACTGCTGGGTGATAAAGCTCAGAGCCTGATGCTTTAAACTCTTCTGATTTCTGACGCATTCCCTCTAGAGGATCATCTATCATTTTGATCTCAATCGCTTGGTCTAATGCGACTTGTTCCGAGTCTTTGGCGTATTCTCTGACTTCTTGTGAAATCTTCATTGAGCAAAACTTAGGTCCACACATTGAACAGAAGTGAGCTACTTTGCCTGATTCTTGCGGTAAGGTTTCATCGTGATATTCACGTGCAGTGATAGGATCGAGAGATAGATTAAATTGGTCTTCCCAACGGAATTCAAAGCGGGCTTTTGATAATGCGTTATCACGGATTTGTGCCCCCGGGTGGCCTTTGGCTAGATCACCTGCATGCGCAGCTAACTTATAGGTTATTAATCCCGTTTTAACATCGTCTTTATTCGGTAACCCCAAATGCTCTTTTGGTGTCACGTAACACAACATGGCACAGCCATACCAACCAATCATGGCAGCACCAATACCTGAAGTAATATGATCATACCCAGGTGCAATATCTGTCGTTAATGGACCTAATGTATAAAATGGCGCTTCATGGCAATGTTTAAGTTGCTCGTCCATGTTCTCTTTAATCATGTGCATAGGAACGTGACCGGGGCCTTCGATAATGACTTGAACATCGTAATCCCACGCGACTTTGGTTAACTCGCCTAACGTTCTTAATTCAGCAAATTGCGCTTCGTCATTAGCGTCAGCAATAGAGCCCGGACGCAATCCATCACCCAAGGATAAGGCCACATCGTATTTAGCACAGATTTCACAGATCTCACGAAAATGGGTATATAGGAAACTTTCTTGGTGATGAGCCAAACACCACTTCGCAATGATTGAACCACCGCGCGAAACAATCCCGGTAACGCGTTTTGCTGTCATTGGTACATAACGAAGCAGTAAACCTGCGTGAATGGTAAAGTAATCAACACCCTGTTCTGCCTGCTCAATTAAGGTGTCTCGCATTACTTCCCAGTTAAGATTTTCGGCTACACCATTCACTTTTTCTAGCGCTTGGTACATTGGAACTGTACCAATTGGGACAGGGCTATTACGTAGAATCCACTCACGGGTTTCATGAATATTTCGGCCCGTAGATAAATCCATTACGGTATCACCGCCCCAACGCGTTGACCAAACTAGCTTCTCTACTTCTTCTTCTATTGAGGAACTCACCGATGAGTTACCAATATTGGCGTTCACTTTAATTAAGAAGTTACGACCAATGATCATTGGTTCTGCTTCTGGGTGGTTAATATTCGATGGGATAATGGCGCGGCCTTCAGCGACTTCTTTACGTACAAATTCAGGGGTTATTTCTTTTGGTAAATTAGCTCCAAAACTGTGTCCGGGGTGTTGATGATTTAACTGCTCATCAGTGAATTTTTGACGACCCATGTTTTCACGAATCGCAATGTATTCCATTTCAGGAGTAATAATTCCCTGACGAGCATAGTGCAGTTGGGTAACACACTGGCCTTGTTTAGCACGGCGAATTGTTGGGAGGTTTCCATAACGAAGTTCATCAAGGGTTTCATCCGCTAAACGCTCTTGCGAATAAGCCGAGCTAACGCCCTTCAAAACCTCAGTATCACAACGCTC
>JAAGZR010000412.1 GCA_024206155.1 Aliivibrio sp. | reverse complement strand
GAATAACTTACGCCCGTCGTTATATTAAATAATTGCATGTAATTGCCGGGGCGACGAGCAAATGCAACGGCCAATTCACCATTCGGCGTAATTGCAACGCCATGCCCTCTTTCCGGTAAAGGGATAGAATGAATCGGGTTTCCCTCATTATCAGCCACCACAGCACCAAAATGTCCATTTGAGGTTCGAGAGCAAGAGATTAAAGCCGCATTTTTATCTGAACTCGGTACGGATGAACATGCCGTTAGCCACGGTGACAATGTTATGGCCCCTAGGCTACTTTTTAATAGCTTTCGTCTTTGGTTATTAATCGCCATCGGTTGCATTAAATCCTATAGCAATGTTCAATTCGATAGCCACTTCTTCATGAATTAGGTATTTCAAATACTCTAATTTGTTATATAGAGCCAAAGTATTTTGATAACCAGATTTTGTCTGTAACTCAACAAATAGTGATGACGATTCAGGCCATGTTTCTAACGTAGAATTAAAATGGTCTTCAATTCTATCAGCCAAATCAGCATACCCTTGCTTACGTAAATAATCATCAAGTCCAACACCATTTGCCAAATACAAATTTTTCATCGCTTCTACATTGTATTTAAGCCAAGTAAGGGAGGTTTCTGAACGCCATGATTCCGAGAAATAAGGTCGAGGCTGCCCTATCTTTGCAAGCGGACGACTGAGCTTTTTCATGCTGTAATCAAGCTGATTAGCTAGTAACGCAATGTATTCATTTAACCACATGGTTTCATCGAATTGAGACCATGGATTAACTTGCCATGCTTTCGCGACTTTTTGAGTGTTAAGCGCTAAATTTGCAGTAATCGCTTGGCCTAGGTGACATGACTCTGATGCTGGCAATGTCGAGGCTTTATCAAACAATAACCATTCTATGGCTCCTAACCCCTGGGTTGTTACACTCTGCTGCTGAATTAATTCAGTATTCCAAATTTGATCTTTTTTCAACAACTGAGACATTTTTCGTCCAGTGGTGTTTTTCTTATCTGGCCAAAACTGAATATTCCAATTAGCACTAAGTGCAACCTCTGGCCCTCTTTGTTGGCCTTGCAGTGCCATCCACGCTTGCATTGTTTGTTGCCACTGCATAACCACCGTTTCTTTTGTTGTTTGATTCATACAGTACACTTCAAAACTCTCAGCTAATAATTGACTTGAGCTTGCCAAGCGCTGAGCAGATTGCTGTTCAATATAATAAACATGGTCAATCATATTTGTAGAGTTAGGGACTTGATTAGCCTCATTCGTACTTTGGCAAGCAGTAAGTAACACCGTACTGCTTAACAATAAATAGATAGTTTTCATTACTTATACCTTATAACGAATCTAAAAATGCTAATAACGCATTACGATCTTTTGTCGATAATTGAATGACTTCATCTTTAGATTGCTGAGCCTCACCGCCATGCCATAAAATTGCTTCTAGTACATTTCGAGCTCGACCATCATGCAAGAACTCTGTATGTCCATTGACTTCTTTTGTATAACCTAGCCCCCACAGTGGTGGTGTTCGCCACTCTTGACCATTAGCTAAGAACTCTGGTCTATTATCAGCAAGTCCTT
>JAAGZR010000411.1 GCA_024206155.1 Aliivibrio sp. | reverse complement strand
TAAACTTAATAGCAAACAACGAATAATATGGCAACAAGAAACGTAACTATGGTAGTCCATAGACAAGAATCAGAAAAATATGTAAAAGGTTTTGCTGTAAATCCAACTGAAGTAGCAGACAAAAGCTATGTAAATATGTACTTACATCATGACGGTTATCCTGAATATCAAGGTGTTCAAACAGCTAACTGGATTAAGTATATGCAAGACACTAAAGGTTTTACAAACTTTGGCGATGGCTCAAGAATTGCAGCTCATTTAGTTAAAGATATGCATTATAACTCTCAATACTTATATCCTAACGTAGACAATATTGATCACAATTATACTTATATTATATGGGTAGGTAAGTCTGACGTGTGGGTAAGTTGCTGGAATCAATACACTGATGAGTGTGTATTTGTATCAACACCTGACAAAATGATTAAAAAATGGTCAAAAGTAGCAGAGTTTGAATATACAGACTGGAATTACAAACATAATACGAACAAAGCTGGATAATATACATATGACAGACAGACAAATCGAACAAATGGCAATACGTGTAGCAGACATAGTTATACAAGCTCTAGAAGACAAGCAGCAAGAGTGGGACAAAGCTCTCGTTGCTGATCTTCACGAGCAAAATACAGAGCAACAACTGTTAGCAGAATTAGCTACAGCTATGACTCAGCTAGACTTTGCACTTAGTAATGAAGATTACGCTAAATGTGCAGAATTAAAAAAACAAATATTACTAATCGAAAACCAATTAAATAAATATAAATGATAAAACCAATGCTCGCATACAAAGT
>JAAGZR010000410.1 GCA_024206155.1 Aliivibrio sp. | reverse complement strand
GTATTCACGACGCTCAGAGTGACCGATGATGATGTGAGTTGCACCAAATTCTTTAAGCATCGCTGGAGACATGTCGCCAGTGAATGCACCGCTGTTGTTTAGATCTGTGTTTTGAGCACCTAAGATGATTGCGCTGCCAGCTTCTGTAAGTGTACGCTCAGCAAGGTCAACGAAAAGTGCTGGTGGAGCAACTGCAACGTCTACGCCTGTAACGCCTTCAAGCTCAGCGTTAAGACCGTTTAGTAGTTCAACAACCATTTCTTTGCTGCCGTTTAGTTTCCAGTTACCCATAACTACAGGATGACGCATAGGATTCTCTCCAATTCAAATTAATGTAAAAAACTTGCGTAAAAATATAACAGATTTTACGACAGATTTAGTGTCTAAAATCATTTTTATGCATAATTTTAGCGCTTTTATTTCGAAGTACGAAAAATTATTAACTGAATTGAAGATATTTTTGCTTATCAACCTCAACTTAGGATATGAAAGCCGAGAGTGTATTTTTCATAGACTTAAATTAAATCAATAAGTCAGTAATGTTAATTTAGATGCATAACAATGAAAATTTACAACGAAAGGCTTGTCTATTGTATTGATTTTAAAGCGGTTATCCGCTAAGGAAATAGCGCTGAATTGTTTGGGTTATCCTGAGTTGAGGTTTATTATTAACTGTGATTCATTAGGCACTTTTCTATTGAGGAGATTGTAACTTATTTGCTTTCACTGAATGATGGAAAAATAGTCATTCATTTACGCAGTATGAAAAGGAAGTTAACAATGCCGCACTTAATTATGGAATATTCAAACTCGGCGGAAGACCGTTTAAATTTGCAGGGTCTACTAGAAGATTTGCATCAGGTAGCGATAGAGTCAGAGTTGTTTTCAGTTAATGATGTTAAGTCCCGAGCGATCCGTGTTCATTCTTGGTTGGTGGGTGATAAGGGTAATGGTGCTGATTTTATCCATATAACGGTAGAGTTATTATCGGGAAGAACGCCAGAGCAGAAGCGAGAATTAAGTCGCGGATTAATGGATGTATTGGCAGAGCAAGCCAACCACATTGATAGCTTAACTATCAATGTGAGAGATATGGAGCAAGAGAGCTTTCAAAAAGTAGGATAGAAAATAAAACACACACTCTTTAATGCTTTGTATTATTTGATGAACGGTTATTGGCGTTCGGAAATTGAATAATGTCTGCCGCTTGATGCTCATCAATGGATTTGTTTAATGAATTAGCAAAACGAACAAACTGTTTACCAAGTTCTCTCCCTAATAATATATTGATGTGATTAGGGTTATTCCCTTTTTTAATAATACGCTCAATGTGGCTTTGTTGTGCTAGCAGGGGCCCTTGATGGTCTTCTGGTAAACTTTTAATAAACTCCATACTAAGTTGATGTCGCAAGGCTTCTAATTGCTCGGGGGATTTTTCTGCTAATGCTTTAAGTTCATCGAATGAGGGTATGTCGATGTGATGATATGAATGCGGCATTGGCTGACTCCTTGTCTTTTGTATCAATAGTTTCAGCTTAGTTGGGGTTTTATTATTTTGAGAAAGTAGGATGGGGGATATTGAAAGGCAGTCTCGTTTTTGAGATTAAAGGGCAGAGTTCAGATCGCTTCGTTTAAAGGTTTCAGAGGTGATCGCTTTTG
>JAAGZR010000409.1 GCA_024206155.1 Aliivibrio sp. | reverse complement strand
TCTTTGTATTTGCTGTCTTGATCTTGCATTAATATTTCAGAAAGAACAGCCTCTGCTTGATCAAATGCTTGGGTTTCAATATAGCACTGTGCGATATGCAGTTTTATTTGACCATTACCGCCAAAGTGCTCAAGAAGAGCGAGTAATGTAGGAAGTGCTGCTTGATATTCACCTTCTTCAACCAGTTTAAATGCTTGACCTAATTGAAGTTCTTCTTGGCTCGGTAGATGTTTACCTAGCATATCTTGAATGGCTTCAATCGTTTGAGGCCCTCCCATACCATCAACCGCTTGGCCATTTTTAAATAAAGCAATCGTTGGTAGCGTTTGAACACCAAATTGTTGTGCAAGACCTTGCTGTTCTTCACAGTTAAGTAGAGCAAGAGTTACGGCATCACCATATTGCTGGGAAAGTTGTTGTAAGGCAGGAATAACAGCAATACTTTCTTGGCTCATTGACGCCCAGAAGTGGATTAGGACAGGGGTTTGCATTGAGCTTTCTAAAATTTGTTGGAAGTTTTGTTCGTTTAGTTCAACGCTATGTTCTGGTTGCATGATCTTTCCCTAAAAACAGTATGTATTCTTTATATAGATATATGGGGAGTTGTATTGATTTTCAAGGAAATAGAAAGAAGAAAGCCACTATAGTGGACTTATAGTAGCTATTCTAAGTGTAAGTGGCTGTTAGATCAGTATGAATACCGCAACCGCAACACTCACACAGATCCAGTTGATTTTACCTAGTGTCATATCCCCCCCGAAAAAACACCAACTACCGGATAGAATGAATATACGATTCTAATATGACACTAATATTACATTTTTACTCTTTTCTCATGTTTATTAATTATTACACGGCGATGACACTATAAAACTAGGTTAATCACTCTTATTTAAGATCATATCTAAGCACTTTGTTGGTAATAATCGTTTCAGAACCGAAAACAAATGAGTTGGAAAGGTGACTCGGTAACGAGCTTTTGGTCTTGATGAGTTAAGTGCGTGAAGTAGGGGAGGAATAATAGAATCTGTAGGGAGGACAAAAGCACTACCAGAGTGTTCTTTCTCAAGTCGTGTTTGTTGAATAAGGTATTTTTCTTTATGAGGGCTTTTTTCAATATCAACCCATTTTTTAAATTCTTTCAATGCATTAGAGCGGAATTTAGTTTCAATTGGACCTGGTTCAATTAAGCTGACCCGTATATTTGTGTCTGATAACTCTAAACGTAATGTGTCAGTCCATCCTTCAATAGCAAATTTTGATGCGTTGTAAGCGCCGCGATATTTCATTGCTACAATACCTAGCACTGAACTATTTTGAATGATACGACCTTGCTTTTGTTCTCTCATTACAGGAAGCAGTTCTGTGACTAATTGGTGCCAACCAAAGAAATTTGACTCGAACTGCTCTTTTAATGCTTCTCGGGGTAGGTCTTCGAGCGCTCCGGCTTGACCATATGCACCATTATTGAACAATGCGTATAATTTTCCATCAGTCAGTCTTATTACTTCAGTGACAGCATCAGTAATACTTTGTGGGTCACTATAGTCCAAATAGAGGCAAGTTAGTCCTTCATTTTGTAATCGTTCTATATCTTCTTTTTTACGACAAGAAGCAATAACGTTAAAGCCATGCTTTTGTAAGTGATGGGCTGCAGTATAACCAATGCCTGTTGAACAGCCTGTAATTAATATAGTTCGTGTCATTAACTCTTATCCCTAATAAATGATGACCATATTATACAATAACGCTGTATTTCTATTATTGGCTTTTTGATATAAAAAAGGCCAATGGTAGATACCATTGGTCTTTAGTTGTATTTAAGGGCATGTTGTTATTAGATTTAGATAGCGGCTTTTTTCGCTTCAGCTAACCAAGAATCAAACAATGTTCGGTTTGCTTTTATCCAACCATCCACATGGGATTGAATGTCAGCAGAGCTGTTTTTGCCTCTACTCATCATCATATTTTGTGCACTGACGTCATTAATGTTCAGTTTGATAATCTCAAATAACTTAGCTGCTGCAGGGTTTTGAGCCGCAAATTCTTTGTTTGCGATAATACGCATTGAGTTCATCTCAAAGCCGTAGTTTTTTCCATTAGATAATGTCGTATCGACATTTTTACGATCCCCCGGAAGTGATGAGAAAGGGACTTCTAACCAGACTACATCTTTATTAGGAACCAGTACGCCACTTACCCAATAAGGGGTCCAAGTATAATAGACAACAGGCTCACCATTTTTGTAACGTGAAATCGTATCAGCAATAATTGCGGCATAGTTACCTTGATTATGCGTGACAGTGTCTTCAAGTTGATAAGCACCAATTTGATGCTCGATCACCATTTCACAACCCCAGCCAGGGTTACAGCCAGTTAGGTCTGCTTTACCATCACCATTTGCATCAAACAATTTTGCAATCTTTGGATCTTTTAATTGCCCAATATTGGTGATGCCGTACTTTTCAGCGGTTTTTTTATCAATCAAGTAACCTTGTGCAGCACCACTCACGTAGTGACCTTGACGATAGAACTTATCATCACCACCAGACATTTTGTATTTATCTGCATGAAGTGGGAACCAACCAACAGCAAGGAATGTTGCATCGCCTTTTGCGATCGACGTATAAGCTACGTTGTAATCAACTTCTTTTGTTGGTTGTACATCATAACCTAGCTCTTCAAGCGCTCGGTTTACAATTGATGTTTGAAACGTTTCTTCTGCAACTGTGGATTGAAGAGCTTGCACTGTAACGCCTTCACCCGGGAGTTTTTCAGCCCATACGTTTGATGATAAAGCTAGAGTGGAAACGATACTCGCTGTCAGTGCTTTCTTCCATGAATTAATCATTCTTATTTCTCCTTAAGTTGTAGTTCTGTTTTTGGTTCTTTTTTTTGAGTAAACATATTTAGCAGGATAGAAACAGGGCCCATTTTATACCAACGTAATTTGGTATTACCTGCGTTTGCCCCTAATACTTGAGTTATTCGGTCTAGTAAAATGGCGAGTATTACAATACCTAAACCACCGACGGCTGCTAGCCCCATATCTAGTCGTCCAATACCTCTTAATACCATTTGACCCAATCCACCTACTGCGATCATTGAGGCAATAACCACCATAGATAGAGATAGCATTAAGGTTTGGTTAACACCGGCCATAATCGTTGGTAGTGCTAGTGGAAGTTGAATTCGATACAGCATTTGCTTTTTACTGGCTCCAAATGAATGCCCCGCCTCGATTAACTCTTCAGGCACTTGCTGAATACCTAGAATGGTTAAACGTACAACAGGAGGCAGTGCAAAAATAATGGTTACAACAACACCGGGTACATTACCAATGCCAAATAACATTACAATTGGAACTAGGTAAACAAAGGCTGGCGTTGTTTGCATTGCATCTAAGATTGGGCGGACGAATTTTGCGGCGGTTTTGCTTCTTGCTAGCCAAATTCCCATCGGTAACCCAATAAGTAGGCAGAAAAAGACAGAGGTCATCACGAGTGACAGTGTTGTCATCGCTTCAGACCAAGCACCGATAAGACCAATAACGAGTAATGAAGCTGCCGTTGAGATCCCTAGCTTAAGATTCGAAAATTGCCACGCTAATAAAAATAAAATAAGAAGCATGAATGGTGCTGGTGTTGATACTAATGCCGTTTCAAAAGAGCTTAAGATAAAATCAATCGGTACTCGAATGGCTTGAAATAACGGGCGGCCATGTTCAACCAACCAGTTCAATCCTGACTCCACCCAAACATCAACAGGGAGTACGGCTTCCTCAAAGGGATTTAAGGGGTCAAAAGTATTTACTTCGATAGTTTCATGATTTAACCAATCAGCAGAGGCTGATGTATCGCCAACTTGGCCCCATGGGTCATCGTTTGTTGGTGCTGTTTGTGACCATGGGTCATTGTTTGTTTGTTCTGATGACATCGCTCTACCCCTTATCTAACGTCTGAAGCAGTCGTGATTTAGTCACAACACCGAAATACTTACCATTCTCGTCAACCACAGGTACAGAGTAAGGAACATTAGCCACTACGCCTAAAATATCATTGATCGCTTGGTTTGGTTTGAGTGTTACACCATCTGTAAGTTGAGCGCTGACAAGAGAGTTGTTGTCGTTATGTGCTTCGCGAAGAGAATCAACAGAGACGATGCCAGAATAGAGGCTACTCTTATCTACAACGATGCCATATTCTCTGTCATTATCCATTAGATACTGAAGAGCAGATGCAGGACCATCGTGTTCTGATTTCTTAAACATAGCGGCAGGTTTTTTACGAGCAATATCTTTGGCTGTTAAGACGTTAGCGACATTACCACCACGAAAGAAGGCTTCAACATAATCATTTGCAGGATTGTTAAGGATATCATCAGGAGTTCCAACTTGAACC
>JAAGZR010000408.1 GCA_024206155.1 Aliivibrio sp. | reverse complement strand
TACATTATTATCACTAGACACAGTATCATTGCTAGTAGGAGTAGTGCTGTCATTTTGTTCCTCTTGTGGTTGTGTTGTTGTGTCATTGGTTTGACTAAATAAATCTGATTGCCCAAAATCTAATTGAGAATCTATTAATTCTGAAAAAGATTCGTTAAATCCGTATGAATTTACTGTAGGATCATGGTTCAATTCCTCTAATAAACTAACTACATCCCCTTCCATTGAAGCATTAACTAAAGCTTTAACCAAACCTACTTTTTCAGTGTCCTCTAAAATTGATTTAGATAATATACTCAAGGATTCTTGCTCGTTCCGATCCCCATAATAATCCTCATAAGTGTCACTTTCTTTAAACCTTGTTAATTTTAAAGAATTAAACTCTTCTTCAGTTAAAGGCACTTCATCAAAGTTATCTTTATCATCTTCAATGAAATCTTTTAAACCTTTTACTATTCTATTTTCTAAAGATTCTTTAATTGGTTTATTATTATTTGCAAAAGACTTATTAATTACTTCATCTGTAATTTTAGTAGTTTGACTAACTATTTCTTTTGCCCTTGTAGAAGTAGACGTACTTACTTGTTCCTGTACATCGGTATTACTAGACACTTCATTTAATGGTTTAGTGGGAGTTACTTTACGTGTAAGAAATGTTCTAAATGTATTAGATGTTCCCCCTAATCCATCTTGGTAAGTAATATTCTCTACCTGTGTTCCGTCTTCACTATCACGCCTATATACTATAGATGCAACCTTACCTTCTTTAGTAGTTAATTGTTCCCTAACAAAGCCTAAATCAGTTAAGTCAGCCTCTGGAGTATTGGTAGGTATATCACTTAATGCTACTCTTGCTACTTCTGTTATTTTTTCGGTAGTTGGTTCCTGTTCCGTGACATCTGAT
>JAAGZR010000407.1 GCA_024206155.1 Aliivibrio sp. | reverse complement strand
GGTCAACATCGCGACGGCAAATAAGCCTTGCATGTAAATAAGTTGCCAGTTGGTGATTGGCATTTTCCAACGTTTTAATAAAACACAGTAGGCCGCATAGCAAAGAGCTGCGATAACCATTAGGCCATCACCTTCAGTAATAGGTTGATGTAAGAAGAAAGTCACATCGCCATGCCCAAGCATGAATGTTAAGCCCGCCAGAGAGATCACCGCACCGACAATGCTTAATTTAGAAATACGTTTACCTAGTAGAGGTAAGCTTAAGAAAATACTAACTAAGGGCACTAGCGAGGTAATAAGAGACATATTGGAAGCCGTTGTTGTTAGGCCAGCGTAATATCCTAGAGATTGGTTTAATACCATGCCAAGTAGGGCTAAAAAAGCCAATTTACTTAAATAAGGACGGACCATATGACGAGATTTGATGACAGAAGGTAAACAAAATGGAGTCAAAATCAGCATGGCAAAAGCCCAACGATAAAAACTCATTGCACTTGGCTCAATAGCAGACGCTGCCATTTTATTAATAATAGAATTGCCGCCCCAAATAAGTACGGTGAATAGCGGTAAAAGATAATACATGTGAACTGCATCTCATCAGAGGATAATGGGATGCAGTTTGACAGGTACAATTAATTATATATATCTCTAATCGGACACTTTGATTTATTAGAAAGACATGATTACATTTTGTGCTTCATTCCAGCCATTACTTTTTTTACTGGTGCTTTAAATACTTCTTTATCGCCATTTGCAAAGTTAAGGTTTACGTCAATAAACTCTTCTTCTTTTAATGGACCTGTTAGTTCAAAAAGCATGATATGTAATCCGCCTGGCTTTAAAACTGTGTCTGAGTTTTTTGCAATAGTGATAGATTCTACTTCACGCATTTTCATCATGCCGTCCGTCTTTATCACGGTATGCAGTTCAACTTTATTTGCGGCTGAGGTCGTGGCTGATACCAGTGTTCGATCTTTATCGCCGTCATTTTTTATGGTCATGAAAATAGCACTATTAACCGCATTGGGTGGCGTTGCACGTGCGTATGGATTTTCAATGGTTAATTCACTTTGAGCAAAAGCGGTAGAGCTAAGTAAAAGAGCACTTAGAGCAAAGATGTTTTTTTTCATCAGATATTCCTTTAAGAAGTAATGGTCCCTTGGAGGCACGAGTTATTTTTATTGCGAAAGAGACAAAATCACTTTCACTATTGGATCGGGTGTTACGGTATGAGGTACTTTGGTGATTAACGTTCCATCTGGTGTTACAAAGTAAAAATAAGAGGAGTGATCAATCGTATACTTTAATGCAGAGTCTTTGAGTTCGGTTTTATGGAATGTGACGCCGTAACGCTCAGTTAACATATTGACCGCTTGCAGTGAGCCAGAGCTGCCTTCTATCTTTTTATGAAAGTAATGTGCGTATTCAGCAGAGTGCTCTGGTGAGTCTCTTTGTGGGTCAAGCGTGATAAAAATAGGGCGAAATTGAGATAATGTGGTGTCGTCTATTTGATTAAGAGCACCTGAAAGCATAGCTAATGAAGTCGGGCAAACATCAGGACAGCGTGTAAAACCAAAGTAGACAATACGAATACGTGGATCGTTCAGATCAAATAGATCAACGACATTACTGTTTTCGCCATAAAGAGAGACATCATCAGTGACGCTTGCTAAGTAGATCTGTTTTAACGCAAATCCTGCGAAAACGATCGCGATAATGAGTAAGAGTTTTCTCATTGTTGAGCCTTTAATGAAATGGTGATTTCTGTGTTTCCATCAGTGAGGGTTCCTGTCCACACCATGGTATTTTGAGTACAAACAGGTAATAGGATCTCACCTTTAAACGTGTTGTCGTTGGTTTTGGTTAACTGGAAAATAGGATTGCCCATCTTCATCTCTAGCCCTTGAAGAGAAAGAAGGAGTTTTTCTGAGTTCGTATTTGGCCATTTAACGCTAATAGAGCTAGGCTCTAAAGGCGTAAGAGTGTCTTTTTGTAACTGAATATCAACCCCATTTTGTACGCAGGGTTGAGTCGATAGCTGGCAAGTATCTTCAATCGCAATGCTTGGCTTGATCTGATTTTTGACAAAATAAGTCATGTCAGAGAAAAAGAAGCCGATAAGTAATAAGGCAGTAATACAGACTATTTTGAATACAGTTGAAAGAATTTTCATACAGAAAGCCACTCAGAAAAAAGTGCGCAAATGGTAGCATAATGACAATACAGAATAGGATACCAGTTGCGGTAGTGTGAACTCAGTTAAGTTGTCTAAGAAAAGAGGCTATAACAATGGATAAAAAGCGTTGTGAATGGGCAGAGGTTTCTGATTTAGATAGAGATTATCATGACAATGAATGGGGTGTGCCGGTTTATTCGGATGATGAATTGTTTGAGTATTTAACGTTAGAAGGAGCCCAAGCAGGATTAAGCTGGTCGACGATTTTAAAGAAGCGAGAAGGGTATCTTCTCCTGTTTGATAAATTTGATATTGAAAAAATCAGTCAATACGATCAAGAAAAAGTAGATGCGTTAATGTTGGATGCGAGAATTATACGCAATCGACTTAAAATTAAATCTACAATTACTAATGCTCATGCTTTTATTAATATACAAAAAGAGTTCGGCAGTTTTTCTAATTATCTATGGGGTTATGTCAACCAAACGCCTATTCAGAATCATTGGAAAAGCATGTCTGAGATACCAGTAACAACTGAGTTATCAGATAAGTTAAGTCAAGATTTAAAGAAACGTGGCTTTAAGTTTGTCGGTTCAACTATTTGCTATGCCTTTTTACAAGCAACTGGGGTCGTGAATGATCACTTAGTTAGTTGCCCTTGTTATAACAAAGACAGTAAGGAAAAGTAATGAATAAGAAACCATTACCTGATGTAGAAGAAAATATTATTGATACGGTGGATGTTGATGGAACGTATCAAGAAGAGTTACGTAAGAAAAAAGAACGTCGAAATTACCCCTCTAAACCTGTTTTGTATGAGAGACGATTTAAACAAGATCGTCGTCATAAAGATAAGATAGACATCAAAATCTAAATCATATATTTACTTATTGAGTGTGAACTATGTCTCATTTTGTGTTTTTTTAAAATAGTTGTAAATTTTCTCAATTTTAATGCTTACAGACCTGAAAATCGCTTGTATTCCGTACAAAATAGGAGGATTATCCGACCTTCCTATTCACTTGTATCAAAATGTTACTAATATGAACCAGTTCGACTCTTTATTACCGCCACAAATGGCTGAACGCGCTGCTGAAGTTGGCGTAGCAAAAGCAACTAAAGACCCATTCAAATCTTTTTTATTAGCGATCACTGCTGGTATTCACATCGGTATTGCTTTCATTTTCTATACCACAGTTACTACTGGCGCAGAGTCAATGCCATGGGGTATGTCTCACTTTATTGGTGGTCTTGCCTTTAGCCTCGGTCTTATTTTGGTTGTTGTTACTGGTGGTGAACTATTTACAAGTTCAGTATTAACGTTGGTTGCTCGTGCAAGTGGTAAAATCAGCTGGAAAAACCTGTGTGCTAATTGGGCTGTTGTTTATGTAGGTAACTTTATTGGTGCGATGATGCTTGTTGGTATCATGTTAGTTGCAAAGCAATACATGAATGACGGCGGTGCAGTTGGTATTAATACCATGAAGATTGCTCAGCATAAACTTCATCATGGTTTTTGGCAGGCGGTTGCGCTAGGTCTTATGTGTAATGTGCTAGTGTGTGTAGGCGTGTGGATGACATTCTCTGGTCGTACATTAACAGATAAGATTTTAGTTATGATCCTTCCAGTTGCTATGTTTGTTTCTGCTGGTTTTGAGCACTGTATTGCAAACATGTTCCAAATTCCAATGGCTGTCGGTATTAAAACATTTGCATCTCCTGAATTTTGGACGGCAAGTGGTTATTCAGCGTTAGATTTTGCAGACTTAACATTAAGTAACTTTTTGATTAATAACCTAATCCCTGTCACGATTGGTAACATCATTGGTGGCGGTATTTTCGTTGGCATGGGTTACTGGATCATCTATCTACGTGAGCCAAGCCATCATTAATTTAATGCGCTAACTGCTTATGTCGATTTTAGATAAACGTTAGATAAAGAAAAGGAGCGTATTGAACGCTCCTTTTTTGTACCTGTTATTTAGTTATTACTTATTTTGATCCTAAAGAACATCGCATAAAAGAGTGGAATAACCACTAATGTCAG
>JAAGZR010000406.1 GCA_024206155.1 Aliivibrio sp. | reverse complement strand
GGTATTGCGCCAGGTGAGGAGTAAGGTAACCCAACAATCAGCCGCATAATGTGTGCTATGCTGCCGTTAAAACTGAGTTGATAGGGTAAATAATTTCCTTTCAAATTGAAGCACATTTGCACCATTTGATAGCGGATCAGGTTATAACTCAGTAATATTCCCCAAAGTTCTTGTTTGATTAACTCTGGCAAACGACTTCTGAGCGTAAGTTTATTGCCTAGCATGAATTGTTTTTGTTCTCGATAGCCAAGTTCGATTTCCCATCTATGCTCATAAAGCCCTACGATATCTGCGCTAGGATAGCGAAAATGATCTGTCATTGATGTCAATATTTCGAAGGTTTTTCCCTTGATATTTCGTGTTATCAATCGAGCCGTGATGATATCAGGTCGTTCCGGAAATTGTTTCTTAGATTGAGGAGTGGTACGTAATTGGACGAGTTTGTCATTTTTCCCAAGCTTTGCCACGACTTCATAATTTGTTCCATTCTTTAAAGGTATAAGCCAATGACGTTTTTCTCCTGTCGTATTCCATTTGTTCAATAACCCAAGGGAGTAAAACCCTTTATCAAACATGGTGACACTGTTATCTGGTGTAGATTCGATTAATTTCTCCGCTAGTACCATTTCATTGACTGAGTAACTATCGAACGCACTGGATATCATCAGATGGGTGCTAATTTCCATCTGGCATGCCATACGAATCTGAGGGTATTGGCTATTCTTCTGTCTTGAAAATGCCTTATCATTTTCTTCTGATTCTGGCGCTCGCCACACGACACCATCAACAGCAAGAAGAGTTAGACCATTCCATTCAGGGAGGTTGGCATCAGTGAGCCATCTTTCTGCCATACAATGAAATACTGATTTGATTGCATCAACGCCTAAATTTTTCCGCCTCTGTGTGAGCGCACTTGGCGCAACAAATGGCTTGCCCTCTCTATCAATAATATCTAACTGATTTGCAATATGAGCCATTGATTTATCGTTATACATGGACATACCAACAAGTAGCCAAATAAGCGATTCTAAGGGTAATTTCCGTTTTCTTAATGTGACGGTATCAGTAAGCTCAAATGCTTCTTGAATGACGTCAAGTGGCAGTAAATCTGATAATGTCTCTACTTGATTAGGTTTCCAGCAATTAATGACATTGAGTGCTTGTGATACGTCCATAAAAAAATCCGAATGCAATTAGACATTCGAATTTTCGCATGATGGTAGGATCATTCAAGAGCTGTTTTAGGATCTTAAATGATCGGCATTACACCTAATAGGGTGCGTTTGTTTTGTATTCTTCCCCGTGGCCTACTTTACCTAAATAGATTTTTCACAAAATACACTTTACCTTTTTTATTGTATGGAAAATAATCAATTGATTTAAAAAAATATACATGACAGGAAAATTGGGAGAAATCAGTCGGTGGAATCTAACTTATTCGGGAATTGAGATAAGTTTAGTGCAATGTTTTTGAATTCAGAAAGCGGGTAAGGTCAACCATTAAAAATGGCATGCTTTAATCCTTGAAAACCAAAACAAGACCGCGAATTCAGATAATAAATGCAATGCTCATGGGATCAGAAAAGCGGAGATGGTCAACCACTTGTAATGGTATGCTTTAATCCGCTAAAACCAAAACAATAAAACAATAAAACAATAAAACAATAAAACAATGAAGTACAAGCAGTTGACCGAAGGTCAAAGATATCAGATTTCTATTTTAAAAGAAGATGGACTTTCACATGCAAAGATTGCACAAAGGTTGAAGGTTCACCCTTCAACCATAGGCAGAG
>JAAGZR010000047.1 GCA_024206155.1 Aliivibrio sp. | reverse complement strand
TTTAATTCAAGTAGTAAATCGTAAAACTTTTTACAATATAGCGTGACAATTAACGATAAATCAATAACCAACAATCTTATTCTTTCTCTGTACTGTCTTTACTGTTAACTTTACCCCCTTGGAACAAGAGTCTGGAACATAGATATAATGCTGCCAAGTTTCCGTTAAACTGTACTCTGGTAACACAAACCTTTGTAAACCATAACCTTCAAACCTTTTACATTGCTTTACAGTTCGTTCTTTCCATTGCATATCTCTTTCATATCCATCTTTCATAAAACTGTGCCATGCGATTTTCGCATTTCGTTCCCACCGTGAACCGCTTAATTTAAATACATCTGCAACCGCCAAGTAAGGTTCTGCCGCTTCTTCTGAAACTTCGTTAATACTTTCCACTATTTCTTCTTGCAAACCCATGCCCCTATGATCTTTGCAAACATATATTGCCCTTAATATTGGCGACATAAAAGCAAAGTCCCCATCACAACCTTCTCTTTCTTCTTTACTCATAAATTCTGTTGAAGAATATATTGAAGTAAATGCGTCCGTAAAAGTAAAGAAGTATCTATTACGTTTATCAAAGAAGTATATATCATCTACGTTATCATGACTTCCTACAAACAAACTATCATATTTACAACACAAAATCTTTAACGAACCAGAGAACAACTTTCCTATATCTATATCTTCGTCAATCACTACTTCTTTTTTGTCTTTCATCCCATACCCTCTTTATAATATTGTTTACTAAACTTAAATCATTTCTCGCCATATCTAAAAGTTCTTGAACCCTTAAAGCAATTTGATAATCCAATCTTTTAATTCTCATTTTGAATGTCCCCAATGTCTTTACGATATGAGCAGAACTTACGTCTCTATCAAAGTGTTCTTTTATATAATCCTTATAGAACTTAGGTTTATGGTAGTAACCTGTTTCCAGAGCAGTGCGTACAATTAAATCCTTGTCCTTTAGTGAATAATACATATCATCTTTTCTCATAATCTATTACCTCTCTATAGACCGGTGGTATTGAAGGTTTATATTGACTTACTTTCATGGTGCTGTGCGTAGTGCTGACCGATATAAGTATTAACAATGTCAATATCATCATTACGCTTTTCAAACTTTGTGATATAGTTCAACCAACCATTAGCGTTATATATTGGTTTTACTTTTGTTTGATTGTAAGCAACTGGAATAACATTTGGATTCCAGTGTCTACCTGTTATCAACTCCACTTCTTCAAGATTCTTTTCTGGTAAATCTATTAGAAGGTGGTAGTGCAATCTTCCTTTTGTTTCATAAGAAGGTATTCTTTGAAGAGGAAATTTCTTTTTATGTTTATTTCCTAACAATTCTCTAGATATTCTTGTGAGAAAATTCTTCATTGTTTTCTGTGCTGTATAAATGTCTGTGCTTAAATTGTTTATCCTCTGTTTTAGTGTTAAAGAAATAGCGTATGGTTGAACCCACTGTGTGTTTTCTAACCATTTACGAATAGTAGACTGATAAATATCTCTTTCCATTGCGACCTCCTACACTTGTAATAGTGCTGAACACGGTAAAATACCAAGTTAAAAGTAAAGTTTTTCTTAATATATTTTCTATTACCAGAGTTAAACCCTTGCTGTATGCGTAGCGGTGGTTAAATCAGCACTAAATAAGTTTTCGTAGTTAGTTCTTAATTCTGTTAACCAGAAACTTTACTACTGTTTTGACAGTAGTTTGATTGCATGTAGACGTACCCGATCAATTCTGACTAGATACCTTCAATGCGAATCCAAAGAAAAACCCCACCGGTGGGTGGTGTCTACCACCGAGACTTGATTTGATGCCGTCTTTTACGGGTAAACGCTAGCACTGGTAGACTTCCAGTGGGTTTAACGTGCAAACAGATGCCTGCTTGTAACTTAGACCCACTCACTTCAAGCGTATCGCCGGTCTGCTGAATGTCTAGCATATACTTCGCCGGTACATTTCTTCTTCTATTGTTCTTATCTTTTCCCTTCTTAAACTTAATTCTGACCTCCCCGAGATAGACAGGTGCTAACTCCCCGCTTTTGTTCATCATCTTTAGCAAAGCAAAGTATTCTCTAAAAATATCCTCCTCACATTCTGGACTGTTAATAACTTTAAATGCAAACTCTCTAATGTGATCTAATCTTCTTTGTGTTTGTGGATTGTCTAACTTAGTAGACCCTTCAAGTAAATCTTCCAGACTATCCCCGTCCTCTGCAACTTCCTGCAACCTCTTCTCTTCTGTTGCTATTTCTTCTTGATTCTGCTTGATAATATCCAACATTGCTTGAGATACTTCACCAGAAGCATCATTCAATGTTTGCTCCACAATCGCCTTCAATCTTTTCTTCTTCAACTCTAACTGCTCTAGTTCAACTGCACCGCCTGCTTGACTAGAAATACTTTTCTTCTTCAACCATTCCACGTATTTTGAGAAGTTCTTTCTATGGAATGTCTCATCTTCTTGCAAAACTTCTCTTGCATATCTCCTAACTTCTCTTACTTCTTCTTCGGATATACTTTTTCCGCCTGTCTTACCGCAATCTTTGTAACTTAGTTTTGAATCTGGGCATCGGTACATTGCCCAACCCTTCTTTGTTTTCTGACCTGCCATTTTTCTTCCGCAGTCACAACGAACTAAACCACTGTAACGATATGTGGAACGCTTATCCTTTCTTCTTTTACCTTCACTAAATAATATTTTATTATGATCTAATATTCTGTTTGCTTTATAAAACAATTCTTCATCTACAAAACTTCCAATAGTTTTACTGGTATCAATAACCTCTGCCGCTTCTGCTAACCTATTGTTATCTCTACCCGCACCTGTAAACGAACCCTTTACATTGTAGTGCGAACCACTACCTTCAACTCCCCAAGTTCTTTTTCCAATATACAAAGGTAGTCTTAATATCCTTTTTACCATCGTTATACTAACACCCTTCTCTCCACCGCCGTACCTGATTGAATTCCCCAACAGTGGAACACAATCAGAAATAGTGGATGTTTCACAAAACCTTTTGAATATCTCCTTCACTATCTCCATATCTTCATTTGCTTTGATAGTCTTTCCATCTCTATCAAAACCAAATGGAACATTGCTAAACCCTAAATCACCCCTTTTAAATCTTGCTACCTGACCGGTTGCTGTCTTACTTGCTAAATCCTTGAGGTATTGATTGGCGGCGTAAACTTCCATCTGTAGTAATAACAATCTTTGATTGTCATTCAAGTCTATTAATTCACCACCTTTATCAAGCAAAGAAAGTCTCGCACCCGCCTCTCTAATCCACGCAACATCATCTGAATATTCAAGAGAATCCTTCCTAGTTAATCTGTCAAACGAACTAACTAGAACAACATCCACCTTTATTAACCCATCGGAAACCTGTTTCTTCAACTCTTCAAGTTTAGGTTTTGTCTTATCACCACTTGTTTCTTTGTCTCCATTATTAAAAACAATGTTCCACCCTTTACTAAGAGCAAACTCTAGCAATAAAAACCGCTGACGCTTTTCAGAATTCTGCTTCTGTGCTTCAACGCTAGAAGAATATCTAAAGTAGATTGCAACATTTTCCATTTGATAACCCAAAGAAGGTATTACTCAAACTATCCGACGAAAACCGCACTAACTTTTCAAAGTAATGATGGAACCCTTCTTAGGATTACCCTTCTCAACTGCTACCTTTTTAATCTTCTGTGCCTTTTCCAGTGCCGTTAACCTACTCTGGAAACGATCCTTGTAATCTTCATTAGCAGTTACAACATCGCTATCAAGATATTGACTCCTCAACTCTACCGTTTTGATCCCATCTTTACCCGCTGCCTTGATTCGCTCCACCAACACGTCATTCAATGCAAGCACTTCTTCCTCTGTCAAACGAACCCGCTGCGTTCCTGACGCTGCTCCTGACGCTGCCGAAGCAGTACCCACGCCTTCTGTACCACATGCCGCTGAAAGTCTACTGTACGCTGCTCTAAACTTCGTTCTTTCATTTGCAACTACACCTTCTTTTCTCAAGTCCTTCACTGCTTTTGTGACCGCATCCATATCAGCAATAACTTTGTCTACACTTTCCGCGATCATTTCTTTCATTGTCTTTTGAGGCATAGCAAAAAAACCTTTAATTCAAGTAGTAAATCGTAAAACTTTTTACAATATAGCGTGACAATTAACGATAAATCAATAACCAACAATCTTATTCTTTCTCTGTACTGTCTTTACTGTTAACTTTACCCCCTTGGAACAAGAGTCTGGAACATA
>JAAGZR010000405.1 GCA_024206155.1 Aliivibrio sp. | reverse complement strand
GCATAATTGCAGGTTTTTTTTTGCTTTGTTTTTGATTTTTATATCACGTGAGAATATTATTTACACATAACGGTAAATCATTACAAAGTGACAACTTGCTCCAGCTAAAACAAATAAATGCCATATAGCATGATTAAAGGGGATTTTTTTCTGGACATAAAAGAAAACGCCTAAACAATAGACAAACCCACCAATGGCTAATAGAGCTATTGCTTCACTTGGCAGTATTTTGTATAGCTCTCCTAATATAGCAAATGAGATAAACCCCATGCCTAAATAAGTGATTAAAGATGTTTTTTTAAACTTATTACCAAACTTTATTTTAAAAATAATGCCGCCTAGCGCAATTCCCCAAATAACGATCATTAAACTATTGCCAAGTGTGCCCTGCAGGCTAATCAAAAGAAGTGGTGTGTAAGTGCCGGCGATTAATATATAGATGGCGCAATGATCTAAAAGTTTAAAAAGCTTCTTTATTGGTTGATTAACTATGGCATGATAAAAGGTAGAGGCGAGAAAGAGTAAAATTAAACTGGTGCCGTAGATGCTAAAACTCACCATACGGATTAATTCATTTTCAGGGGCACTTTTTGCTACGCTATAGGTCAACAACATTATTAAGCCAAAGGCGCTTAGAAGTGCTCCTAGTCCATGACTAAAGGCATTTGCTAACTCTTCTTTTGCACTATAAGGTGGTAAATCAGTCATCATGCTCTTTGTCGTTGTTAATATTTTGAGTGTACACGTGTACGCTATATTTAAAGATTAACAAATAAGCAGATAAAAGTGAAGCATTCAGATCCAAAAGACTGAGCACAAAGACAAAATAGTAGTTTTTTGAATAGGCTTAATTAGCTCTTATACTTTAAGAGCTAATTAATATAAAAGGGCAACTCTTAAGCAGTTACAGAGCAAGCTCAATAACCATTTCTTTGAGTTCATCTTTAGATATTGAATTACTGTGATTCTTATCGAATTGGTTGAAAATAGACTCACACATACGAATTCCTTTATCTTGAAGTAATACGTCAATCAATTCAACAAATTCAGTACGGCTAATTACGCCATCTTTATCTTCATCGAATACTTCAAATAATTCATCTACCCATTCATTTAATTCCATAGCTTTACCTTTAACTGAAATTCTAATTAATGCTTCAGTGAACTTTATCTGTTATTGCCTTAATTTGGAATGGTTAATTATAAATATTTACAAATGTTCTGCATTAAATCACCTAAATCTGCGAGAAAACCATATTGATAACTTGTTTAGTAATTCCCTCATATTTAATAGTGATATATTTTAATCGTTTTAGACACCTCGTTAAGTGAGTAAACTAAACTCACATAAGTGAACTAATTTTAAAAAGAAAACTCTGCTTAACGAATGAGAGGCATTGATCAAGTGCAAATCATCAGGGCGATAACCTAATATAGCTAACTCAACGCCGAATGTAGAGCTGCTGTCATATTTTCTAGTTATAAGAGAATGCTATTGCTTAACAACGGGGAGTCCATGTAGCCCAAATAAGGGGCTAAAAATTGTTTGATAAAATATTGAGGCACTTATATGGACTCCTCTTGCATAGCAAGCCGTTAATCGTAATAAATTTTAAATGTATGTAGCAAGTTCACGTATATTCGGTTTCTGATGGGGAGCTACCCCGAACCTTAATGGCTTAATCCACTTACAAAGCTCCTTAACGAGTAAAAGGTATTAAAATACCGTCGTGCCTCACAGGTTTTGCCTTGCGTGCGTTGATACACTTTACATTATTATTTTACGACTGCTTATACTCGGTTAACTTAGTTACTTTTTCAAGATTTATCAAACACTACTGAGCTAAAGGTGTTCGATATTCTTCGCCACTTTTCAAAATAGCCCATGCCATTCTGACTAGCTTATTGGCGTAAGCAACCGCAGTTTTGTTTAAATGATTCTTCGATAGTTGCTCTCTTATCCAACAACTTAACCCATCTTGCTTGTCTTTAATTCGACTAACAACTGAACGTGCTCCATGAACAAGTAATGAGCGTAAACATCTATCACCTCGTTTCGTTATCCCTAATAACTTATTATTCCCACCCGTTCCCGAATGAGCAGGCACCACACCAACGCTTGCACTAGCATCACGGCCACACTTATACGCTGAGCCATCTCCCAATCTTGCATAAAGCGCACTGGCAATTATCCAAGCAACACCTGGCAACGCAATCAATCGTGTACAAACAGGTACTTCCTTAGCTCTAGCAACTAACCTATTTGTTGATTCATCAATTTGCCCATCCAGTAACAAAAGTTGATCGAGTAGATTTCTTAAAATGAATCGGCTAGACGTCGTCAACTCATTATCTGCATCTTCAAGAAAACAGGGTAAATCTTTACGTATTTTAGCAATGCCTTGAGGAATTTTAACCCCATATTCTAGGCCTAAGCCTCTTATTCTATTTGCTGTTTGAGTGCGTTGTTTTACATAGCCTTGTCGTAGTTTAAGTAAACTCGCCAAGTCTTGCTGATCAAGGTTTTTTACTTGGACAAAATAAGTCTTAGGTCGCTTTATTGATTCATAAATAGCGAGAGCATCATTAGCATCATTTTTATTGCCTGTGCGGTATTTAGCGGCAATATGTGCAGGAACAAGTAATACTTTATGACCACTTTGTTGAAAACGACGCCCCCAATAATGAGCGGTTCCACATGCTTCCATGCAAATAACTGCTTCTGGGTGTTGGGCGATGAGCTGAACCATTTTGGCTTGGCTCATTTTATTATTAGATTTCATTACGCCATATTTGTTAAATAAGGCAACTTGGAAAACAGTTTTAGCTAAATCGATACTGATAGTGGTAGAATTTTTCATGGTTTGGGCTCCTAATGATTGGCGTCTTCACCTTAACCTATTTGGCCAAAGGTGAGGAGTCCATACCATTGAGCAGTCGAAGGGAACAGCCCTTTAATATTCACTCACAGTACAAATTAACTTATTTCAAAAAAACTTTTAAATTAATTAGCATTTAATCATTATTTTGCTAGTCTTAATATTGAAAATATTTTCACAGGAAGGTGAAATTAACGATTAAGTTAATACTAAAAGGAATTTACTATGCTAAGCAAATGGTTTTCTCGCCTGTATTTTTTTACTCTATGTTTAACGCTAACGTGCATATTGGCTCACTTATTTTCGCCAAAGGTAGTTCAAGCTAGCCCATTACCCCCCTTTTTTATCAATGAAATTCATTATGATAATGCCGGTGCCGATAAAAATGAGTTTATTGAATTGGTGGGAATATCAGGCGTAAACCTTAACGCTTGGTCACTTCATTTATATAACGGTAGTAATGGCAATGTTTATGGCAACCCCTACACGTTTAGTGATTTAACAGTAGCCGATACAAGTAATGGTTTTGGCTTTG
>JAAGZR010000404.1 GCA_024206155.1 Aliivibrio sp. | reverse complement strand
TTTGATAAGAATGAATTGATTGAATTGCATTTTAATGAACCATTAAACATTACTCGAAATCAAGACCTTGGCGTTTACATGTTGTATCAAAAATTGGCTTACTCAACCCCAAAAGTAAAAGCAGCGGTTGATTTTATTGCGGCCAGAATTAAAAAGTAAAACCCATACTTTATTAGATAAGAAAGTGAATACGTTAGTTTATTTTCTTTATTTATCAGGTAGTAAGATTTACTTTCCACACCTAGAAACTAAACTTTGATGTAGCTCAAAAAACAATCTAGAAATTAAGCGTAAGTTGGATTGACATTAGCATTTTTTGAGGGAATAAAAATGACGATACCAACCGTTTACCGTAGAGATATTCTAGGTTTAGTTTTACTCATTTCCATTGTTTTGAGCACTCTTTATATTCTTTTAAATGTGTTGGCTTTGTTTGCCTACCTAAACCATGAGAAAGAAATCGCATCGACCTTCTTTCATCAATCCTTTTATTTTCTGGTGTTTTTCATCCCACCCTATTTTATTGCTAAGTACATCAAACAAATGGATGTAACAACACCACAAATGATCACGGACTAATAGACAGAAAAATTAAAATGCTTGGTTGGGATGACAAAGAATGGGTTATGGAGGATATAACATTTACTTTTTTCATTTGCATAATACTTATCTCTATTGTTTCTAATTGCCTTTAAGCACTAATTAGAACAATAGAGATAATATAATTAATGCGTGGTACGGCTTGGGCCATTACGCACTATATCTTGACCCGTTTGGAATACTTCTTCTGTTACCCAACGAGACAATAGTAATTGATGCTTATCATCCAGTACCGCAACAAAGCGACGGCCATCTTTATTGTTTGTTGCCATTGCAATGCCTGCAACGTTTGTTAAACCAAAACCACCCTTTTCAACAGAGATTAAAAACGTTTCTAGATCTTCTAGGTTTGTGATCATGCTTGCTTCTTGGTCCATATTGATATTCTCTTGTAAACTCAATCGATAATCACAGAATGGTACGGTTTTTATCTTATCAAGGCAATAATTGCCCTCATGTATATTGGCTCTTTCGATCTCTAGTGCCCTACTTTTCTTTATTTCGATATTATCCGCTGCGCTCCACTGCCTTCTTCGTGCAAAATGTCATCAGGATTCAATAATTGACACTTTTCCATGCTTAAACACCCACAGCCAATACAGCCCGTTAAGTTTTCTTTTAAAGACTGTATTTGATGTAACTTAGTATCGAGATCTTTTTGCCATTTACTGGCGACCTTTTCCCAATCATGTTTGGTGGCAGTTTGTTTCATTGGTAAATCTTCAAGCTCGTTGGCAATTTCTTCTAACGTAAAACCGACAAGTTGAGCAACCTGAATAAGCGCAATTCGACGAAGCATAGAAGGGTGATAACGACGTTGATTGCCTGAGGTACGAATTGAGGCGATGAGCCCTTTAGTCTCATAAAAACGCAAAGCTGAATGTGTTACACCACTTCGCTCAGACAGGGAACCAATGGTTAGTAATGTTTTTTCATTCAGCATTTATCACTCCCTGACTCTGTATAAAGATTAAGTTAACTTTATCTTTATACATGCTATTACAGATAAAAAAACAGCCCTTACTAAAAAGTAAGAGCTGCTTCTAATCAAAGGCTTGTAGGTTCAATACTAAATTAGAAACGGTAACCGACAGTCAGAGATAACTGATCTACATCTTGATTATCTACATTGAAAAAGTCATAACGAAGATCGGTGTATAACCCCATATCAAAATTAGCACGAGCACCCATGCCACCCATTAATGAAACATCTGTGTAAGAATCACTATCACCGTCACTATACGACCACTTTTCATTCGATCTTGCTAAGCCCACGGATCCGTAAGGCTTCACTGACCAACCTTCAAGTTGAAATGTATAGCCAATATCTGAGTCTACTTTAAAAGTACTTCCGTTGAGATCAGTACCCAATTTCTTTTCATTATTATTCTGGTATGAAACATTAAGACCAAAGATTTGGTTAATGTCATAACCATATTCCAGCTTAATTCCATCCCCATAGTCTAAACTATGGTTATTAGAAATCATGTCAGTATTTGAATAACCAGCACCAACACGATGCCCACTAAACTCGTTATCTTCAAAAATAGAAGCTGAAACTGATGGCGTTAACGATAAAGTAAATAGGCTTGCTAATATAAACTTTGGAGTGTTGTTCATAATAAATCTCGCTTAATTGGTCATCGAATCCATTCAATAAATTGGTTTAAATTAATTATTTTAAAATTGGATAAGATAAAATTTAGCTTTCCTCATTATCTTGATTGTTCTGATCTTCTAGATCCGCAAGTTGTTGCTCTAACTCGCGGATTTTAATTTCGGCTTCAAGTTCTGCTAACCGTTTTTCAGCATCACTGCGGTTGTCTTGTGAATGACCATCTGCTAAAACTTGAACATCTTTACTGTTTCGAGAGTCTTCTAAATCTTTCATTGAGCCAGCAACACCACCGGTTACACCGCCAACTGCTGCGCCTTTTACGGCTAACCTTGCATCACCCGTTACGGCACCTAAGGTTGCGCCAACTAAGGCTCCGCCAACCGCACCTCGGTTTCTTGCTGCATTTTCGTTGTCAGCATCCATCGCTGGTGACGCACATCCTGTGACAACAAAGGTAGACGCAATCAGTACTGCTTTTACTTTATTGTTTAGGAATAACATAAATGGCTCTCTCTGTTTTGTGGGGACAGGTGAATAATAAGAGAGATAGAGATGATTGAGAACTGAACGTTAGTTATAGCGCTAATAACCACTGTTTATCACGCTATGATGTCAGTAGTAATAAAACAAAAAACCGCCAATCAAAGACAGGCGGTTTATTCATATATTGATTATTTACAGTGCCGTATTAATAGGCCGCTGACTCATAACTTTTTTTACGAGAACGGGCATCAGCAATAGCGCCATGCACCATTTTGCCAAATGCTTTATCTTTTGCACGCTGCTCAGCTAAACTTGCGCCATTAATTGCTTGTTCACGCATCAATTTTTGATAACTGACTAAGCGACGTTCCTCAAGAACACCTGATTCAACCGCTTTTAGCACGGCGCAACCTGGTTCTGAGGTATGAGTACAATCACCAAAGCGGCAGTTATAAGCAAGATCAGTTATCTCACTAAAGGTTGCACTTACGCCTTGCTCACAATCACTTAACTGAAGCTCACGCATTCCAGGTGTGTCCATTAACAGGCCACCTTGTGGCATTAGCTTAAGCGCTCGATGCGTTGTTGTATGACGGCCTTTACTATCATCTTCACGTATATCGCCTGTCTCTTGAGCTTCAAAGCCAAGTAAACTATTTACCAATGTTGATTTACCAACACCAGATGAACCAAGGAAAGCGATAGTTTGTCCATTTTTACAGTAGCTATGTAGAGCAACTAAATCATTCGAATCCAGTGCATTTACACTGTAAACACTCATCATTCGATTCAGTTTTTGAACTTGATCTTGTTTGTTATCTACATCACTACATAAGTCTGCTTTAGTTAGCACCACAACTGGCTCTACTTCGGCTTCTTTTGCAATAGCAAGGTAACGTTCTATACGACTCAGATTAAAGTCATTATTTAACGAACATACGATCATGACGCTATCTACGTTTGCTGCGATTAATTGCGTTGCAACTTTTGATCCCGGCGCTTTACGATCAAACAAAGATTGTCTATCTAGTACGCGTTGAATTCGTAGATTTTCATCAAACAATACCCAATCACCGACACAAACACGATCATCCCCTGATGGTGGTAATAAGCTTGCTTGGCCTTGCTCACTCAAAACAATAATACTGCTTCGATGCTGCTCAATAACTCGACCTGTCTGCAGGTCTGTTAAGTCATCTAGAGTCAGTTGCTGTTGAAAATAAGGACGCCAGCCTAGTTGTGATAGTGTGAGAATTTGCTCACTCATTTGTTGCTCCATACATATGGTAGATTGTTTACCATTGATAACCGTTAACACATCAATGGTAAACACTCTTAAACTTTAAATTAACGCTATTTTAAGTGGCTTTGTAACGAAACGAATAGTAGCACCATACATTTAAAAAAGAGCAATAATACTTTTTCGATTAATGCTTATTTTCATCATTTTAAGATCTTGGTAGCAATTATTTGACTTACCTTCTATTACCTCAGTGCGTTTACTATTACTATCGAATATCTAACGCCATAAAATATGGTCCTATCCCTCGCTGATGTAAAACAAGTTAGCCTTGTCATTACGATAAAAATAATTAATTAAACTTAAGCGTGCCAAAGGTATTTTTAAAACTCATAGATAAGTCATTTTTACTCACTAAGTGCATCGGCATAAAGTAGGGGGAATTGACCAATATCAGGAGCGGATTCATTCGTTTAATTGAAATGCTTACTTAATATCTCTAAAACTAAATTTAAGCTATCCTTACTATAGATAATTTAAATTAAGGAAGCCTGATGAATAAGATTAACCCGAAGAAACTGTTAAATAGCAAATGGACAGCGGTTAACCCTATACAAAAAGAAAAGCATTTTTTAATTACTGAAATTGAGTTTGAGGAAAATGAGGTAATACATTGTTTAATAGAAGCAATTATAACAAAACGCACACAATCACTTGATTGGAAGGAATTAAAAAACCAAGAACATTGGCTTTCTGGGTGGAAATGAAACACCCACATCTAAGTAGCTGGGTGTTTTTTATTATTAAGGAACAATCGATTAAAGGTTCTTCTTTAAAAATTTATCCACAGATGCTTTCGGTGTTTTTCCTATTTTCATCATTAAATCAAAGCTTGGATTAACAATGCCATGATCACGCTCTAACGCTTCAAGTTGCACTAACCATAGTGAAGCGGTCACCTCAGCATCGGCTAATGCTCGGTGAAATACGCCATGGTTTTCAATTTGATGGTACGCGACTAAGTCACCCAGTTTATGCGATGAAACCTCTTGAGTTAATCGTCTTGATACCAGTAATGAACAAGCAAAATCACCATCGTAACTGCGCTGGATTAGATCTAATTCGCCATCTAAGAAGCGCTTATCGAATGAGGCGTTATGTGCGACTAAATTACAGCCTTGAATAAAATCAGCAAACTCATGCATAACGACATCACAGCTCGCAGCATCGACTAACATTCGATTTGAAATACCGGTGTAATTTTCGATGAATGAACTCACTCTAAATCCTGGATTCATCAAACCTTGAAAACGATCAACCACCACGCCGTTTTCTAATTTAACCGCACCTATTTCTATTGCACGATCGCCTTGATTTGGTGATAAGCCTGTGGTTTCGAAATCGAGTACAACGACGGTATTTGCTGGGGCGGTTTTATTAACGCTAATTACTGACACAAATGATTTCCAAATAATAAATAAGAAGTGAAAGAGAGAGATTAATCGTAATGGAACAAAAGCATATAGACTTCGATCAAAAAACGCGAGCTGATATCCAGTCTCGCGTTTTTATCTATGTTTAATTCTACCGAGTAAAAATACGCTTATTTAGCAATATTAACCTGTAGCATTTTAACTTGGTGGTCCAAATACTCGTCATAAGTACCTTGGAAACTCACTAGTTTTTTCTCATTAATATCAATAATATGAGTCGCTAGTGATGATACAAACTCACGGTCGTGACTTACGAAAATTAAAGTACCTGTGTACACTTTTAATGCTTCGTTAAGTGCTTCAATTGCTTCCATATCCATGTGGTTGGTTGGTTCATCCATAACAAGTACGTTGATGTCTTGCATCATTAACTTGCCAAACAATAGGCGGTTTTTCTCACCACCTGAGCAGCTTTTCGCTTTTTTGTTTGCGTCGTCAGCAGTAAACAGTAGACGACCCAAAATCCCACGAACCATCAAGTCATCGTGCTTAACGGTACGCCATTGAGAAATCCAATCGAAGATGCTTAAATCGTTATCAAAATCAGCCGTGCTATCTTGTGGGCAGTAACCAAAAGACGCATTTTCAGACCATTTAACAATACCTTCATTTTGTTGTAAATCTTGAACTAAGCAACGTAAGAAGGTTGTTTTACCTACACCATTCTCACCGATAACAGCTAAGCGAGTGCCCGCTTCTAGTAATAAGTTACCACCTTCAAACAGAACTTCACCATCAAAGCCGTGACCTAGATTTTCAAGTTCTAGTGCTTGACGGTGCAGTTTTTTACCTTCGCCAAAGTTAATTGATGGACTCATACGACTTGATGATTTCACTTCATCTAGCGTGATTTTATCCATTTTCTTTGCACGTGAACTTGCTTGTTTCGCTTTCGATGCGTTAGCACCAAAACGGTTTACGAAGTCTTGTAATTCACTGATCTCTGCTTCTTTTTTTGCGTTACCCGCTAATAGTTGTTCACGGATCAAGCTGGATGCTTCTAAGAAGTACTCGTAGTTACCAGGGTAAATACGTAATTCACCGTAGTCGATATCAGCCATGTGCGTACATACAGAGTTTAAGAAGTGTCTGTCGTGCGAGATGATGATCATGGTACATTTACGTTTGTTTAACTCTTCTGCCAACCAGTTAATCGTATGAATGTCCAAGTTGTTGGTTGGTTCATCAAGTAACAAGATATCTGGGTTTGCAAATAGGGCCTGTGCGAGTAACACACGCAACTTCCAACCAGGAGCTACTTGCTGCATTAAACCAAAATGAAGCGCTTCATCAATACCTGCTTGAATTAAGATATCACCCGCGCGGCTCTCTGCACTGTAACCGTCCATTTCTGCGAATTCACTTTCAAGCTCGGCTACTTTCATGCCATCTTCTTCACTCATTTCTGGTAGTGAATAGATGCGATCACGCTCTTGTTTGATTTCCCATAGTTTTTTGTCTCCCATGATCACAACATCAATTACGTTATATTGTTCAAACGCAAATTGGTCTTGGCTCAATACGCCTAATTTCTGTCCCGGCGTCATTGATACGTTGCCTGAACTAGGAGTCAATGCACCACTAAGAATCTTCATAAACGTTGATTTTCCGCAACCGTTCGCACCGATCAAACCATAACGGTTACCGTTGCCAAATTTTGCTGAAATGTTTTCAAATAAAGGCTCTGCGCCAAATTGCATTGTGATGTTGTTTGATTGTATCAACGAAATAATTCCTAGGGTTTACTGACAAGTCATGATTTGGCTATAGAGAGCCACAAGATGAAGGACGAAAGTATGATGAATGAGAAAATATAGCCGCGGATTATACAGAGATCTTGATCACAATGTCGAGGAATATGATGTTTTAATACACAATAAAAAAGCCCCGGAGAGATCCAGAGCTTTATGATGGTATTTAACGTCGTAGTGATGCTAAAAAAGAACCATTAATTAGAATTTATAACCGACAGTAAGAGAAAATTGATCAACAAAAACATTGTCTCCACTCTCTTTCAAATTGATAAAATCCAGCCTTACATCTGTATAGAAATGCTGATTGAATGTGGCTCTTGTACCAATACCAGCAAAGATGGTTGAATCATCCCATTTCCAAGCATCTAGCCCTAAAACACTGGCTTCTTCTTTAAACTTTGCAAAACCCAAGACACCATAAGGCTTAATTGATGCATTTTGCATATGAAAGGTATAACCAATATCGGTATCAAACTTAAAGGTTGAGGTATCAATGTCAAAAGGAGAATCCGTACCACTGCCTTTATTTAAAGACACATTAATACCAATAATATCGTTGATGTCATACCCATAAGCCAATGTAAAACCACTTGTTGAATATTTTCCATCAAAAGCTATATCATCAATACTTGTGGAGTTAAAGCCTAACCCAACTCGATGACCTTCTAAAACATTCGCATAAAGGGCTGTAGAAGATAAAAGTGAAGCTGCTAGAAGGGTTTTTAGTGCTAATTTCATAATTACTCTCATTTAAAATAATAATAATGATTTCATCCATGAATTCGTGTTCTTAGTCGTTGAGTAAATAATATGAAATTAAGTGTATTAAGACTAAATAGCTCTCGTTATTACGTTTATAAGTGTTACTTATCACAAAAAGCCCTAAATTAGATTTAGGGCTTAAATTTTAGAAATACCAGTTTAAGTGAGTATCTCTTTATTGCCTTGTATTAGCGCCAAACACCCCACTTGCCAGTCGTTCCCGGTTCTTCGCCTTTTGTCCACCACTGTGCTGTCCATTCTTTATTATTATAGCTGACAACATCCCCATTATTATAAATTAAACCGGCTTGCCATGCGTTTGTTGACTCAACTGGTGGCTCCACTGGTGGCGTTGTATCTGCTTTAATTAAAGAAAGTTGGTAACTTAAATCAGCACTTGGTGCAAACACTCGGTTAGCGTAAATATTATTAGTGTCATACATATAATGATTCATTGCTTGGTGCCAAATACCAATAAACCATTCTTTATTTTTCAATTGGTTAAATTGTCCTGCCAGTTCCGCTGACCATGTCGCCGTATTATTCACTGTAATGGCTAAACTGATGTCTGTTGTTTCTACACCTGTCGCATCAAACGTTCTGAATCGAACCGTATCGCCTGATTCTACTGGCCCAAATCCTTGACTAATGTAATACCCTAAATCAGAATATGTTGGCGGTGGGTCGACTGGTTCTGTCGGTCCTGGAGGTGTAGTTCCCGTTCCATCAAATGAAATATCGCTGCAGTTATAAAAGCCTTCACCTGCGGCATCTTCACGCTGCCAGCGAGTATAAAGAATGGCCGAATCAGCTCTATCCGCAGGAAGAGTAATATTAATACGGTATTTCTTATCTTCTCCAACAGGTACGTTACTTGCGGTATCAATTAGATCTAAGTCACCCCACGTTAATGGAACAGTTGGATCGTAATTAGGATTAGATAAATAGAACTGCCAGTAAGAAGGGTTATGAGGTGCGGTGGCATTAAAGATAAGCTCAATCTGGTTATTCTCATCTAAGGTAACCGCCGTTTTTTGCCAATGAGAAGAACCTACGTTTAGGCCTGATTTTGCATTATCGCCCCCCGAACATAAATTACCATCACGAACAATGGCTTGAACATGTGCCATGTCTTTATAGTTTGGTACGTTTGCAGCAACTTCATTACGTTGGACAAAAGGAAACGCACCTGATTCATCATACGCTGCCTGACATGCCTGATTGGGAATAGTATTATCCCAAAAACCACCATCTAAATAACAGGTGTTTTGCCTTGCACTAGGGTACTCTACCCAACCATGAGCTTGCGCTCCCATTGATGATAGCGCACCAATAAAAGCAATGCTGAGCGAACTGATTTTTATTTTATTTATCATGATTTCATCCTTGTTTTATAAACAATAAAAGCGAGACGTTAACGCCTAACTTTTGTTTATAAAACTAGCAAGAATTCATGAATTGACGATAAGAACAGGGATAAATCGATGCTTTATTTACGCATTTGTTATCTACCTTGCATCTCAGTATGAGCAGAATGAAAACGCATTATATTCTTTCGAGTCAGTTCATTCTTTACGCTTCACCTCAACATTAATTGCGATTTACTTCTTAGATGCTCTCTGCTGCTGTTTTCTCTCTTTCTTTTCTTGCTTACGTTGTTCAATCAACTTTGCCGCGTCACCACCTACGTGAGTTTCCCCTCTTTCATCTGCAAGTTGCACTTGTTTTTCACGTTCACGAAAGCGTGCTTTTTGCTCATCACTGTGTTGATCAACACATTTAGGACAACTCACACCTTTCTCAAACGCCTCTGATTGTTTATCCTCATCAGTAATAGGTAGGCGGCATGCATTACACATATCATAATAACTCTTTTCTAATTGATGATTAACAGCAACTCGGCCATCAAACACATAACAATCGCCTTCCCATAAGCTGTTTTCTTCTGGCACTTCTTCAAGATACTTTAGGATCCCACCTTCAAGATGGTACACCTCATCAAACCCTTGTTCTTTCATGTAAGCTGTCGACTTCTCACAACGAATACCACCGGTGCAGAACATCGCGACTTTTTTATGTTTTTTAGGGTCTAAATTTTCAGCAACATATTGAGGGAATTCACGAAAGGTCTCTGTATTTGGATTCACTGCATTTTTAAACGTACCTATGTCCACTTCATACTCGTTACGGGTATCAACCAATAGTACTTCTGGATCAGAAATAAGCGCGTTCCAATCAGCAGGTTTAACATACGTCCCCACCACATGAAGAGGGTCAATACCTTCTACCCCCATAGTAACGATTTCTTTTTTTAACTTCACTTTGGTACGGTTAAACGGCTGCACGTCATTGATTGATTCTTTGTAAACGACATCTGTTAATCGAGCGTCTTTTTTGAACCAAGCTAATAATGTATCGATGGCTTCGCGAGAGCCCGCAACCGTGCCATTTATACCTTCACTAGCTAAAAGTAGCGTTCCTCGGATCTGATTATTTTCCATTACTTGAGTTAGAGGCTGACGTATTTCGGTGTAATTTTCTAATGAGACAAATTTGTATAACGCACAAACGATATATTGAGACATAGTTAACTTTCCTTTTTTGCGAGGCTGGATCGTAAATCCAGAGCAATGAGTATTTGCCTTAGCGGCTTATAATAGTGCGAAGAGTATAACGAAGGCTTATCGATACAAATACCGACAGTTTTTGTGGTTTTTATAACAAATTGAATCAAATAACAAAGTCATCTCCTTTAAAATAACAAGAGATCTAGAATTTACAATGTAAACAGACATAAAAAAAGCGCTGAATATAATACTCAACGCTTTGATTTATTGTTAATTAATACAATAAATTACGAGTTAAATTCACCCACATCAATATCAAGTAATTTACCGATGCCTTCACCATAAGCAGGATCGGCTTTATAACAATGTCTTAGGTGACGCAGTTGAATTTCTTTTGGCACACCGTTTAAATTACGCGCAGTGTTATCAAACAAGATCGCTTGTTTCTCAGCGGTCATTAAACGGAATAGATCGCCAGGTTGTGAGAAGTAATCTTCATCTTCACGGTGATCCCAATGTGCTGCTGCGCCATCTAAATTTAGTGGTGGCTCAGAAAAATCTGGCTGCTCTGCCCATTGTCCTTCGTTGTTTGGCTCATAGCCTAATGTGCTACCAAAGTTGCCATCAACACGCATTGCGCCATCACGGTGGTAACTATGAACAGGACAACGAGGGGCGTTCACAGGGATATGTTGGTGGTTTACACCTAAACGGTAACGTTGTGCATCACCATATGCAAATAAACGACCTTGCAGCATTTTATCAGGAGAGAAGCTGATACCCGGAACCACATTTGCAGGGTTAAATGCCGATTGCTCGACTTCAGCGAAGAAGTTTTGTGGGTTACGGTTAAGCTCAAATTCACCAACTTCAATTAATGGATAATCTTTGTGTGGCCATACTTTAGTTAGATCAAACGGATTATAAGAAACCGTCGCCGCTTCTGCTTCTGGCATGATCTGAACTTTTAATGTCCATTTAGGGAAATCTTGGTTATCAATGCTTTCAAGCAAATCACGTTGATGGCTTTCACGATCATTACCAATTACTGTACCTGCTTCTTTATCAGACAAGTTTTTAATGCCTTGTTGAGATACAAAGTGGAATTTCACCCAGAAACGCTCGTTATCACTGTTGATAAAGCTAAACGTATGGCTACCAAAACCATGCATATGGCGGTAAGTCGCAGGAATGCCACGATCACTCATTACGATAGTCACTTGATGAAGAGCTTCAGGTAATGATGTCCAAAAATCCCAGTTGTTTTTCGCGCTTCGCATATTTGTGCGAGGATCACGTTTAACCGCGTGGTTTAAATCAGGGAATTTTAGAGGATCACGCAGGAAGAATACTGGCGTGTTGTTACCGACTAAATCCCAGTTACCTTCTTCGGTATAGAATTTTAGCGCAAAACCACGGATATCTCGCTCAGCATCTGCTGCTCCACGCTCACCAGCTACAGTGGTAAAACGCGCAAATAGTTCTGTTTGTTTGCCAATTTCAGAGAACAGTTTTGCTTTTGTGTACTTTGTGATGTCATGAGTAACCGTAAATGTACCGTAAGCACCAGATCCTTTTGCGTGCATGCGACGCTCAGGGATAACTTCACGATCAAAATGCGCCAGTTTTTCTAAAAACCACACATCTTGTAGTAATTGAGGACCACGTTTACCTGCAGTTTGAACATTTTGGTTATGCGCAACAGGACAACCTGCTGCTGTGGTTAGCTTTTTAGTCATGTTTATTAATCCTTTAGTGCAATGGTTAAGCGATAAAATGTAAATAAAAACTGTTAAAAGTATTAAACGCAAAAATGCCACGCATTGCTCGACCTTCTACGACTAATGCACCCTTGACCATACTCTCTCTTTAACCCCTAAAATACTGTGGGGGCAGAATAAACCTTTCAAAGAGTAAGGGATAATCACTTGTAGTTATAGCTGTGATTAGTAAAACCTATCGAAAATTAGATTTACATTATGAACTCGATTCATAGCGTAATTCTCTATCAAGAATATATTGCCAACGTTAACTAAAAGGTAAAATAAACAGGTGGATATAGTTTTTATATTAAGTAAAACGGCTCAAAATAGAATACAAAAAAAGCCCCAAAAAGCACGATACTCATGGAGCTTTCTTTATGTAGCTATCTTAAGATAATGAGTTAAACAAGTATAAATATTCCCCATAACCCTCTTTTTCTAGATCCGCTTTTGGAACAAAACGCATTGCAGCGGAATTCATACAGTAACGTAATCCTGTAGGTTTAGGCCCATCACTAAACACATGCCCTAAATGTGAATCTGCAAATTTACTGCGGATCTCGGTGCGTTTACTAAAGAATGAAAAATCATCTTCTTCGATAATGTAGGCTTTATTAATTGGTTTAGTAAAACTTGGCCAACCCGTTCCTGATTTGTATTTGTCTGTTGATGAAAACAGCGGCTCACCACTGACGATATCAACATAAATCCCCTCGGCTTTATTATCCCAATACGCGTTATCAAATGGACGTTCAGTCCCTTCTTTTTGTGTTACGTAATATTGTTGTTCAGTCAGCATCTTCTTAATGTCTGATTCTGATGGTTTACTGTATTGCTTTACATTTTGAGCCATTTTTTGCTCATCAATGTACTGACGTAATGTTTTTGGTTTATCTTCTCTGTCTTCACCAAATACCGAATCTAGATATTTATCACGACCTGAACCATTACGGTAATACTTATAACGAATTGGATTACGTTTGTAATAATCTTGGTGGTAATCTTCTGCTGGCCAAAACTGTTTAAACTCGATTAACTCTGTCGCTAATGGTTTTGGATAGATCTTAGCGGCATCAATCTCATTCATGAAATTTTGAGCAATCACTTGCTGACTTTCATTATGGAAGAAAATAGCAGGGCGATACTGTGGACCTCTATCAACAAATGAGCCTTGGTTATCAGTTGGATCCATATGTCTAAACAGCTGATCAAGTACTTGCTCATAACTTACGATCTTTGGATCAAACGTCACTTGAATTACTTCTATATGACCAGACTTTCCAGAAGAGACTTGTTTATAGGTTGGATTTTCAAGCTCTCCTCCTGAATAGCCTGAAACGACATCCACCACCCCATCTAATTTTTCTAAATCAGATTCAGTACACCAAAAACACCCCCCTGCAAGAGTGGCTACCTCATAGTCTCCTTTCATGGGCTGAGTCATGTCTTCAGCGGTAGAAAAGAAACTTGTTATAACAGTAAAAAATGAAGCAAACAGTAGTACAACTGTTGTGATTTTTAATCGTGATTTCATAGCAACCTCTTTATAGTTTCTTATTAATATAGTTATCAGAGTGATATGAATCTAGAAAGTTGCAAAATGTTATCAATTATTAATTATGTGTTATAACTTTTAATTATTAAGATATAACGCATGGCTATGCTGGATAAGTCGGACGATTTATTGATTCAGTGCATCTTTTTCTGCACTTTCTTTCGTTAGAGTGACCTTATTATTCCCTATCAATGAAAGAAGAGAAGTCATGACTCAAGTAAATCAAGTACGTTTAGTAAATCACTTCCTAGATATTATTCAAATCGACAGTGAATCAAAAAATGAAAAAGCGATTGCAGAAGCATTAGCAGAGCAATTGGGTGAATTAGGCTTTACCGTATCAAAACTACCAGTACCTGAGCATGTATCAAACGGCTTTAATATTTACGCAAAATTAGAAGGCGAGTTAGAGGGTAGCATTGTATTTAGCTCTCACATGGATACAGTAACTCCGGGTAATGGTATTGAGCCAATTATTGAAGATGGTGTGATCCGCTCTAAAGGTAACACTATCCTTGGTGGTGATGATAAATCAGGTATTGCTGCTGTAATGGAAGCGGTACGTGTGATTAAAGAAAACAATCAAGCACACAAAACACTAGAGCTTGCGTTTACGGTCTATGAAGAAGGCGGTTTACACGGCTCTAAAAATTTCGATATGAGCTATATCCAATCTAACCACGCTATCGTGCTCGATTCAGGCGGCCCTATTGGCACTATAATCACTTCTGCTCCTGGCCAACAAAACCTAAAAGTAACCATTACAGGTCGTCCTGCGCACGCAGGTTTAGCGCCAGAAGAAGGCATCAATGCCCTAACGGTTGCTGCAGATGCCATTACTAATATGACACTGTCTCGTATTGACGAAGAAACAACAGCCAACATTGGTGTGGTTCGTGGTGGTCAAGCGACAAACATTGTGATGCCTGAACTGTACATTGAAGGTGAAGCTCGCTCTCTTGATGATGAAAAGCTAGCTAAACAAGTTGAGCACATGGAATCAACATTCAAAGCGGCGGCTGATAAGCATGGTGCTGAGATTGAGATCATCTCTACTCGCGCATATAACGCATACAAAATTGCTGACGAAAACCCACATGTAATGAGCATTAAAGAAGCGTTTGAAAGCATCAACATTGAACCACTTACTAAACCAACGGGTGGTGGCTCAGATGCAAACGTATTTAATGAAAAAGGCTTAACAACGGTTAACCTTTCTACTGGTATGGCTAAAGTTCACACTACTGAAGAGTTTATTAAAATCTCTGACATGGTAGATATCACGCGCTTTGTTGCGGCGTATTTGACTCGTTAATCTTAACGATTGTATAAAAATCATAAAACAGCCATTCGATTATGAGTGGCTTTTTTTTGGTAAAAATTCAACTTTTTGCTGTTTTTCTAATCAAGTTATCAGATTTAAAGCCACAATTAATATATGGTTATTTTAAGCGGTCATTATCATTGTTTTTCAATAAGGTGGTGCAGCATGAACATACCAAAAATCACAATCCTCTACATTATCGCTTTTGTTTTTATCAGTATAATAGGCTTTAGAGTCTATATGATTAAACAACAATTAATCCAAATAAATGAACACGTCCCTACCCAATCAGAAGCAACTCATATCTACGACTACTTACTCTTGAATCAACGTTAATGTATTTATCCATTGAGCGATGATTACGATTAAAAGAACAAATTAAAAATTAGAAACAGTTCACGAAATTGCCTTAGAGAAGAAAAGCCGTTATTAAACCCAGTTATGATGTTTTTTTACGATATTTTCATATTAAAGGATTATTTATGAACTTCGTTGATGGTGTATTACACATCGAATCATTTTTAGCAATTACACTCGGGATCGTCGTTCTTTTCTTAGGTCGTCGCTTAACACAGATGAGCTACTGGTTAAAAGAATTTAGTATTCCAGAACCCGTTTCTGGCGGCATTCTTGTTTCAGTTCTTTTCGCCATTCTTCATTACGCAACACAAATTGATGTCTCTTTTGATTTAGCTACTCGTGATCTTCTACTGGTTTATTTCTTTACCACGATTGGTATTAACGCCAGCCTTAAAGATCTGTTTAAAGGGGGTAAGCCTCTCATCATTTTATTAACCATCACCATCGGATACATGTTCATTCAAAACCTCACTGGGATAGGGTTTGCTTTAATGCTTGATCAGCCTGCCATTTTTGGTTTGTTAAGTGGCTCAGTATCTTTAATTGGTGGGCATGGTACCGCTATCGCATGGGCGCCAAAAATTGGTGAGCAGTTCGATTTAAACACCGCAATGGAGATAGGCATAGCAAGTGCTACCTTTGGGCTTATTCTTGCCAGTTTAATGGGTGGACCAATCGCAAAATACTTAATTAATAAACACAATTTAAAAGCGACTGAAGGTGAAAAGGTTGACGTTGGAACTCATCAAGGCTCTAAGCAAACTCACATTACCTCTTACGATTTCTTAGATGCTATGCTCGCCATTCACATCTGTATTATATTAGGGGCAATATTAAATGCTGTGGTTTCTGAGCTTGGATTAGATCTGCCGTTGTTCGTGAGTTGTTTATTTGCCGGTATTTTAATTTCTAATTTAATACCAGCATCGTACCCTCGATTAACCGGTACTCGTTGGCCTGCTCGTAAACCTGCGGTTGCTCTGATTGCAGATATGGCATTAGGTGCGTTTTTATCGATGTCTTTAATGAGTATGCAATTATGGGCTTTAGTCGACTTAGCGGGTCCTATCTTTATTATTTTGGCGGCTCAATTCTTTATTGCTATATGTATTGCCATTTTTGTTGTCTTTCCTCTTATGGGAAAAACGTATGATGCAGCGGTAGTTTGTGCTGGATTTGGGGGCATATCACTGGGGTCTACTCCAACAGCGATGGCAAATATGTCAGCAGTGGCGCAGAAGTATGGTAATTCACATCAAGCTTTTATTATCGTACCTTTGGTTTGTGCCTTTTTTATCGATCTCGCTAACGCGCTTATTATTCCTTACTTTATTAAAATAATTGGGTAACCGCATATTTAGAAAGCTCTTCACTTAAACGTAGCCAGACCTAAAATATGACTACGTTTATGTGCTTAAAAAAATATATACAAAATCTTTTATACTTATCAGTATTTACACTCTGTTTATTATCACTAGATTATACTAACCTCATATTATTATCGTTCAACAGGCCATTTACGTGATTTCATCATTATTTTCGCGCTTTGCTGTCATTGGTTCTCTAACACTATTAAGCGCATGTAGCCAATCCACTACAGATGCTAATTATGTACCATCAAGCTCCCTGCCTAACTACTCACAAAGCAGCTTTCAACAATACATGGATGAAACCAAACAGTGGTTAACTGAACATCGAGTATTTAAAAGTAATAGCCAAGAAAAAGAACTTGCTGTAAATCTACCTTTTGAAATAAAGCCAAATAAACCAAATGGAAAAGGCGTGCTTTTAGTTCATGGTTTAGGCGATTCCCCCTTTTCATTTATTGATGTTGCTCAACATCTAGCAGATCAAGGTTATTTAGTCCGCTCAATATTACTTCCTGGTCATGGCAGTAAAGTGGGAGATCTCATGCTACCTAGTCTTGAAGATTGGCAAAATGTTGTTCATCACCATACTCAATTATTAAAAGAGCAAACAAATGAAGTCTGGCTTGGGGGCTACTCTACAGGTGCGAATCTAGTGACCTCAGAAGCACTGAAAGATAATGATATTAAGGGATTACTTTTATTCTCTCCGGCGTTTAAACCGGGATCATCAACCGTTAAATTTGCAAAAATCGCAAGCTATTTTGTGACGTGGGCAGATCAAGATCCCGAAACTAACCCCATCCGTTATAACTCACTCCCAATGCACGGTGCTGCTGTTTATTATGATACGGCGAAAATTGTCCAGCAAGACCTTAAGGGTAAAAAATACAACAAACCTGTATTTATGATAGCCAGTGAGGGGGACCATGTTATCGATACGACATTTGCAACCTCTGTTTTTGAAACCCAATTCACTAATATTAAAAATCACCTAGTGTGGCAGGGAGATAATACATTCCCTGCAACCAATGCCACGACATTCAGTATGAATAGACCAGATTTAAAAATAGTCGATGGCTCTCATATGGGGTTACTTTTCTCTCCAAATAACCCAGAATACGGAGAAAAAGGAACCGTAAGAATTTGCAGTAATGGGCAGACAGAAGAGCAAGAAAAAGCCTGTGAAGAAGGCGCTAATGTATGGTTTTCATCTTATGGAATAAGAGAAGAAGGAAAAATTTTTGCACGTTTAACTTATAATCCTTATTTTGAACAAAGCATGGAAAAATTAGATCATGTAATGTCTGAAAAATAGAGATCAAACCAGAAGCATGATCAAGAGATCGAATCCTCCTTGCTCATGCTTCAGGATCAGCAAACAACCTTATTGAATTGCTTTAATATCTTCAGCCATTGATATTAGGGTTGATAAGATCTTCTCCCCATCCACTCGCAAGCCATTATGCTCATACTCACTGGTCATCCATGCTCTAGAGTTA
>JAAGZR010000403.1 GCA_024206155.1 Aliivibrio sp. | reverse complement strand
GTAATATCCGCAATATCTGATAATACGGTCGCGAGAGTATTTATCCCTTCAGCAAAGACACCATCATCATTACTTAACAATATGCGTAACTTATTCACTCTTATCTCCATTCCTTTCTTTAAAATTGAATTACTCGTATGTTCGTTCTACTTCAATTTCTTGTAATAGTTCACGCATAATTACGGTTGCAAAACTGCCCGATGTTAAAGAGAAATTAAGCGTTAACGTATCGCCTTCAGCTGACCAACTAAGATTCTCTGGATGTAACTCAATAGCACGACGCTCATGGCGCATACGGTTACCACGGATCAAGGCCATTAAATCTGGTTCAGCATCAAGTTGTGGTTGCTCTAGAGTTAATGCAGTTTCACTTGTTGGTAATTGATTATCACCCGCTAATGCAGCACTAATTGACCAGTCACCATTTTGGACTTTTTGAATATTCTCTTCCGAAGTCACATTCTCATTAACCGTACGACCATTTTGATCAAGGAGAATATCACCATCAACAGGCTGAGTGAAGTAACCCTCTGTTATTCTTTGAGAAACAATATGATTGAAAATCCATGAACGAGCGGCTGATAAATAGAAGCTACGTTTTGTATTATCACGAGTTCGTACATTTTCACGACCCCAACGGCGAGCTTCTGTTACGTTATTGCCTTCATGACCAAAGCGTTGAGAGCCAAAGTAGTTAGGAACCCCTGATACTTTTACTTTCTCTAAACGAGACAAAACGTCATCCATGTCAGTCACTTCAGTGGCCATCAATTGGAAGCTATTTCCTAAAAGATCACCAGGGCGCAATTTTTTGTTATGACGCGTCATTTCTAAAATTTCAACACCTGGGTGCGTAGCTTCAAACAACGCAAATTTAAGATGATCACTTTTTGGTAAATGAACACTCAACCATTGCTCTGTTATTGCATGACGGTCTTTAAGGCCAGCCCAACTAATATCTTTTGATTTTACACCACAAAACTTTGCTAGCTCGTTTGCTACATACTTAGTGTTTTCACCCGTTTTACGGATCTTAACCATTAAGTGTTCACCCTTTCCTGTGAACGTAAAACCTAATACTTCTCTAACGATAAAATGCTCAGGTAATTGCTTTAATTTACCTGTCGCCACTGGTTTTCCGTATAACCACGAAAAAGTAGACATGATGTCTGACATAGAATGAATCTCTTAAGATGCGTTAACTAATAGCACTACTGCTTCACAAGCAATGCCTTCTTTTCTTCCTGTAAAACCTAGACGTTCAGATGTTGTTGCT
>JAAGZR010000402.1 GCA_024206155.1 Aliivibrio sp. | reverse complement strand
TTCAAAAAGATCACAGCGCTTTTTAGATAACTCTAGAAAACTGCTGCTGACGCGCACGGTCTCGCAAGTACTTATCAAAACACATACAAATATTACGGATCAGTAAACGACCACGCAGTTCAACATCAATACGACCTTCGTGCATGGTTACTAACTCATCGTTAATAAACGTTTGTAGTAATTTAATGTCTTCAGCGAAGTATTTATCAAAGTCTAAATTAAATTCAACTTCAATCGCTTTAGTGTCTAATGTGAAATTACAGATAAGCTGTTTAATCACTTCACGACGAATTAAATCATCTTGGTCAAGCGCAACACCACGCCACAGAGCATGACGTTTTTCATCAACCTGAACGTAGTATTCTTTTAAGTCTTTTTTGTTCTGTGCGTAACTGTCACCAATCATGGAGATTGCTGATACGCCCATACCTAATAAGTCACACTCACCTTGAGTGGTGTAACCTTGGAAATTACGATGAAGAATACCTTCACGTTGTGCAACTGCTAATTCATCGTCAGGTAAGGCAAAGTGATCCATACCAATAAACTGGTAGCCTGCACCCGTTAAGTTCTCGATGGTCTCTTGTAGCATCACTAACTTCTCAGCGGGTGCTGGTAAATCAGCGTCTTTAATCTTACGCTGAGCAGCGAACAGAGTTGGCATATGTGCATAGTTAAATACAGACAAACGACCCGGTTCCATCTCAAGCACACGCTTAATGGTCAACGCTAAAGATTCTGCAGATTGCTTTGGTAAACCGTAAATTAAATCTAGGTTTGTTGAGCGGAAGCCTAAGTCTTTTGCTCGCTGCACCATAGAAACAATAAAGTCTTCGTCTTGATCGCGATTAACCAGTTGTTGAACTTCTTTATTAAAATCTTGAACGCCAATACTTAGTCGATTGAAGCCTTCATCACGTAGGTGATCAAGCATATCCAATTCAATTTCACGCGGGTCAACTTCAATGCTGATCTCTGCGCCTTCTGCAAAATTGAATTCACCACGTAATAACGTCATTAAGCGAGTAAATTGAATTTTAGTTAGGAAGGTTGGTGTACCACCACCAAAATGCAGTTGCGTCACTTTACGTTCAGTAAATAGCGCCGCACGTTGGCGGATCTCAAGCTCTAGTGAATCTAAATAGATATCCGCTTTATGATGATGACGAGTAATCACCTTATTACAGCCACAGAAGTAGCATAACTTGTGACAGAATGGGATATGAATATAAAGAGACAATGGACGTTCAGGGTACTGAGTACACGCCATATCAAATTCAGCAGGAGTATAGGCTTCGTGAAACTCTAAAGCGGTTGGGTAAGAGGTGTAACGTGGACCAGAGTAGTTATACTTCTCGATGATCTCTTGATCCCATACGATTTGTTGATTTGGCATGACTACTTCCATCTCTTTATATCTGCATTGACACTCTTCTTTGCATCATAAAACATTTGCTTAACAAAGCCGATGACTTCAATGCAATAAGAAATAGAAGTGTCGATCAGATCATTTTAATATCAATTTTTTGATTCAGTGGTTTGATGCGATCATGCAGTTGTTGAATCTCTTCTTTAATTGCATCTTGTAGACGAGCTTCCGCTTTAGTTCGAATCAAATTGTCTTTCATTCGATCTTGTTTTGCGAGCTCTTGTCTTTCATCACCACGTGGCATATCTTTCACCACATGATAAAGCTCAGAAAGTGCTGGGTAGTCTTTCTCTACATCAATACGATCTTCTTCTTGCAGATAATCCATGATGCAGTATAAGCGAATCGCTAATTCTGAGTGATCACACTGCTCCTGCATTCCTGCTTGGCACAGCAATACCACATTCTCAAAAATATTGGCGTTACGTTTCTGTATCGCCAATTTTCTGTGTTGTTCTTGCAGTTCCTTCTGCTTCTTTAACTTCATCAGTAAGCTGCCAGCATAACCAGCTAACGCAAGAATAATTGCACCGCCAAGCAGTGCTAACAGGGTTACTGTAGACATAGTTACTTAAAGTCATCCATGTTGAAGTCATCGAATTCAGCTAACAGATCATCATCGCTTTTCGCTTTGCGCTCTGCGAACTCTGGGAATTCAGCAATTTCTTCTTCTGAGTCTGTTTCTTCATCATCTAATAAGCCTAAACGACCCATTAAGTGCTCGATACGTGCTAATTTCTCATCAACGTATTTCTGAAGACCGGTACCTAGGTTTTCACCATTGTCGAGACGATCTAGAAGAACCATTAGCTGTGCATCATTTTCTAGCATTGCTAATTCTTGTTCGTTGGTTAAACGACGCTCTTGTTTCGTTGACTTAACTTTCGCTTCAACAACAAGTTGAATTGGCTTTTTACTGCCGATACGTGGATCTTTTTTCTGTGCGAAACGACGGTTTTGCTCTGCGTTGCTTTCAGCATTACGAGCGCCCGCTTTTAAGCCTTTACGTTTTCTCTTACGCTTAATTTCACGACTATCAACATCACGATCAGTACGGTTACGTGTAACAACAACTGGCTCACTCGCCATTCCCGGCGTACGGGCTTTTTTAATACGGCTCATTACTGGGTTTTCCTCAGTAAGATGACATCATTTCCAACAAACTCTAGGTCAAGTTGGTAGCGCATTGCTACAAACTCAAACGTTTCTCTGCTGAAAAAGCTGACATGGGTTAAATCATTCTTGTAATGCCAAGTGGCAAACGCGCTTTCGTCCCTGGCTAGTTTCGTCATGATACCTAACCAACCACCAGGTTTCACCAAGCTCAATAACAATTCCAATTCGTTTTGAGGTTGATAAAAATGCTCAATCGCTTCTGTACAACTGACGAAGTCATACTGCTTAGTAAGCACGTACTTATCTGGGGCGTAATAAATATCATAGAGTTCGACATGGTGACCCGCTTCTCTCATCATATGAGCAAGCAATGGTCCAGGGCCACATCCAAAGTCTAGTCCTTGTTGAGGTGTCTCACCAACACGCTGCAACAACGGCTCTGCAAATCGTGATAAGAAGGTTCGATACCCTTCATCCTCAAGATTATTTTCATGGAGATCATAGTGAGCTTTCTCTGTATCAGAGTCTAAATGATCCGCCTTATCCACATAAACAAGGTGACATTGCTGACAACGGTAATAATGTCGACGCTTATCTTGATGGAAGTCATCAGCGTATGAATGCTGACACAAAGGGCAAGATTGCATATACGCTCACTCCGCTACCTGAAAATTCTAGGGCCGGAAGTATACCTGATACTGGTGCAAAGATAATCGTTTTAACGTCTTTTTGATAAAAAAAAGCAGCTACGAGAGCTGCTTCTTCAAATTGTGTCTTTAACCAGCAGCAATTACATTACGAATTAATGTAATCCACCAACATATTGAGATAAGGTAGCAATGTCTTTATCCGTCAGTTTTTTCGCAATATCACGCATCATACCATTAATATCATTATGACGCTCGCCTGAACGAAATTGCTCTAACTGTGCTTTGATATAGTCTGCGTGTTGACCTGAAATCTTAGGAAAACCAGATAATGAAGTACCATTTCCGCGCGGGCCATGACAAGCGATACAAGCCGTAATACCGCGTTTCATATCACCTGCTAAATACAATGCTTTACCTTCAGGTATAACATGTTCTGGCGTGGTATTATCAGCCATAGGTAATGAAGCGTAGTAAGCGGAAATATCTTTGATATCTTGCTCATTTAGTGGCATTGCCATTGCACTCATAACAGGATCCCATCGGCCTTGCTTGCCTTGAGTTTCCATGCCTAATTTTAGATCATTAAGTTGCTTCTCAAGATAGCCTGCATGTTGGCCTGCTAAGTTAGGGTACTGGGGCAAAGTACTGTTACCGTTTTGACCATGACAAGCTGTACATGTTACAGATTTTTGCTTTCCAGCTTCGATATCTCCTTGAGCCCATGTTGAGCAACTAGCTAGGAGAGTTAATATCAGCGCTAATTTTTTCATGACATTCCATTTTATTATTATCGTTCCCCCACAATGCGTTATCCTTTTAAATAGGATTTATTTACATTGTGTTGGATATTAAGCTTCCAGTACCGCTCTAAATTGGCTACAGCATGGTACAATGAGCGACCTTTACCGTTTTTATTGCAAGTTTGTCACTACAACGTTAATGATGACATCCTTACTACGGTTATTTTACACATTTTCACAAAAAAGTAATCAGCTGACTACAATAATCCTACTTGGATCATTATCTACAGCTTGGTTTCCTTCGAGACGGAGTCAACAGTGAGCAAAATCATTCACTACCAAAATACGCACTTTATTACGAGTGCACCAGATATTCGCCATCTACCTGAGGATGAAGGTATTGAAGTTGCCTTCGCTGGCCGTTCGAATGCGGGTAAATCAAGCGCATTAAACCGCTTAACTAACCAAAGAGGCTTAGCTAAAACCTCTAAGACTCCTGGTCGTACGCAATTAATTAACTTATTCAAAGTGGATGAAAATTGTCATATTGTGGATTTGCCAGGATATGGCTTTGCTCAAGTACCGATTGAGATGAAAAAGAAGTGGCAGAAATCTTTAGGTGAATACCTACAGAAGCGTCAGTGCTTAAAAGGCTTAGTGGTATTAATGGATATTCGTCACCCACTAAAAGACATTGACCAACAACTTGTGTTTTGGGCTGTTGACCAAAATATTCCAGTACAAATCTTATTAACCAAAGCTGACAAGCTGAAAAGTGGCGCGCGTAAAGCTCAAGTGCTAAAAGTACGTGAAGCTGCTGTCGATTTTGGTGGTGAAGTCGTGGTTGATGCCTTCTCTTCATTAAAAGGCATTGGTGTGGATATTCTTCGCGCTAAATTAGACACATGGTTTGCACCGGCTTTTGAAATCGATGATGAATTCATTGAAGAGTTAGATGCAGAGTAATCACATCTAACATCAATCTATATACACTATCTATATAGGTTGATATTGCAGGTTCAGCCTGTGACAAAAAATAACCCCACCGTAACCGGTGGGGAAATGGGAGAGATAAAGAGGTATTATTATTTTTCTGCTGCGCAGCATGCTACAAACCCTCGCTATAAACAAACCACCACAAAGTCGATACTTCCAATTAAAATAACGAACCCCCTTCAAAGTAAAAAACTTACCTTAAAAACCATTTATTACGCAATTAAATAATATAAAAACAATGACTTAAGATAATTATATAAATTAATTATCAATAAAATAACTTGTAGTAAAATTACATAGCATGAAAGATAAGAAGATATAGAGAAAACATAGAAAAAGAGAGAGGGAATGAGTTTTATAAGGCTCAAAAAGAAAAAACGCCCCAGTCAAAAAGGTTGACTGAGGCGGCTGAATTTAGCCAAATTCAATAACGTGAAACAAAAGGTCTGAAAGATAGAACATCTTTACCTCTGTACCCTACACAGATAAATGTACAACAAACGAGCAGTTTTGAAAACCTTTATTTGTAATTTATTTTCAGTTTCGTATCAAAAAACACAACAAATACCTGACAAACTTCACTTTATTTTAGATAAAAAAAAGCCAACGCGTGCGCTGGCTCATGGTTTTTATTCTCAATGTAACTAAGTTACAACTTAATCAGTTACATCAAGTGATGCATAGTACATCACAATTAGTGTGCTTCATCCCAATTGTTGCCCGCATCGGCTTCTGCGACTAATGGGACATCGAGTTCAACGGCAGATTCCATCAATGCTTTCACTTTATTGGTGATTTCATCGAGTGCATCTTCTTGTACTTCCAATACTAATTCATCGTGTACTTGCATTAACAAGTTAACTCGACCATTACCTTCCGCTTCAATCCAGTTATCCACTAGGATCATGGCTTTTTTGATAATATCAGCCGCTGTGCCTTGCATTGGTGCGTTAATAGCCGCACGTTCTGCCGCTTTACGACGCATACCATTTCGAGCATTAATTTCAGGTAAATGCAGACGACGTCCATATAGCGTCTCAACATAGCCTTGTTCTGTTGCTAGTAGACGAGTTTCTTCCATGTACTGCATAACGCCAGGATAACGCTCAAAATACACATTCATATACTCTTGCGCTTCACCACGAGAAATACCAATTTGCTTCGCAAGACCAAAGGCACTCATGCCATAAATTAACCCGAAGTTGATCGCTTTTGCACGACGACGATCTTCAGAGGTCACTTCTTCAATAGATACGCCTTTCACTTCTGCAGCTGTTGCAGAGTGAATATCTTTACCTGCTGAGAAAGCTTCTAGTAACGCTTTATCTTGAGATAAGTGCGCCATGATACGTAGCTCAATTTGAGAGTAATCGACTGCTAAGATTTTCCAACCATGAGGAGCCACAAACGCTTGGCGAATACGACGACCTTCTTCATTACGAATTGGAATATTCTGTAAGTTTGGATCGGTCGATGATAAACGACCTGTCGCCGTGACTGCTTGATGATAAGAGGTATGTACTCGCCCCGTAGATGGGTTAATCATCTTAGGTAACTTATCAGTGTAAGTGGATTTCAATTTAGCTAAGCCACGATACTCTAAGATCAGCTTAGGTAATTCATAATCTAGTGCTAGCTCTTGCAGTACTTCTTCGTTAGTCGATGCCGCACCTGATGGGGTTTTCTTAATAACTGGCAGTTCCATTTTTTCAAATAGAATCGCTTGAAGCTGTTTTGGTGAGTTCATATTGAACTCTTGACCAGCCACTTCATACGCTGCTTTTTCTAGCT
>JAAGZR010000401.1 GCA_024206155.1 Aliivibrio sp. | reverse complement strand
GAGGTAATAGCCATTATACGATGCACGCAATGTAACTCGACTGAGCTATTTTACCTTGAATATGGTGGAGGGGGACGGATTCGAACCATCGAAGCTTTCGCGGCAGATTTACAGTCTGCTCCCTTTGGCCACTCGGGAACCCCTCCAAATTTTAATCTTAAATTCTTTTTGTATTAAATAAAGAAAACAAGATGGTGCCGACTACCGGAGTCGAACTGGTGACCTACTGATTACAAGTCAGTTGCTCTACCTACTGAGCTAAGTCGGCACAATTGGAGCGCATTCTAGTTAATCTGGAAATATCATGCAACTGAAAATTCAAATAAAACGTTTTTTTTTGCTTTTTCGCGCCAAAAATTACTTATATTGTCAAAAGCACACCTGAAAAGTGATAAGACTACTTTTTTCTTATTCCGCCTTATTGTATTGTTCAGCACTCATTAATCTACTAGGTAAGTCATGTGAACTCTTATTTAACCTTTACTCGTGACCGTTGGGCTGAATTACGGAAATCAACCCCTATGACACTCACAGAAAAAGAGTTAACAAGCCTGCGTGGTATTAATGAAAATATAAATATAGATGAGGTAACCGAAATATATTTACCTCTAATACGACTATTACAGCTTCATATTAATAGTCATAGAGAAAAGAACATTATCTTAGAGCAATTTTTATCACACCAAGATATAAAGTCCCCTTTTATCATTGGGATAGCAGGAAGTGTTGCCGTTGGTAAAAGCACAACCGCTCGTATAATACAAACATTATTAAAGCAGCTGTTACCAAGCTTGGATACTCAACTAGTAACAACTGATGGTTTTCTTTTTCCAAATGAACATCTTAAAGCAAGAAAGATCATGCATAGAAAAGGATTTCCAGAGTCTTACGATACACAATCACTTGTGTCTTTTGTATCAGATGTTAAATCAGGAAAAAAATCAGTCTCTGCACCTCTGTATTCACATTTAACCTATAATATTACTGGTGAGCGCAAGATTGTTGAATCTCCTGATATATTAATTATCGAAGGACTAAATGTACTGCAAAACAGTAATGATTATCCTGACGAACTTCATCATCGCTTTGTATCAGACTTTTTAAACTTTTCAATTTATGTTGATGCTTCTCATGATCAGCTAAAAGAATGGTACGTAGAACGTTTTCTAAAATTAAGGGAAAGTGCTTTTAAAGAAAACGGCTCATACTTTTCACACTACACTGAGCTATCTACAAAAGAGTCGATCGATAAAGCTCAGCACATTTGGGATACTATTAATGGTATCAATCTAGAAGAAAATATTTTACCAACAAAAAATAGAGCACACTTGATTCTTTCTAAAGGAAAAAACCATTCAATAAATCAGGTCTCTATCAGAAAATAACTAGCTTTTTTTTATTGATATTTCACCACCGTTGTATGATTTAATTTCATCATCAACCGTAAGTAAAAGTGCACCTTGAGGATCGATCCCTTCACACACGCCTGTCACTGTACCATTACCTAATTGAAGAGATATTGTCTGTTTTTTGAAATTATCAAGTTCATTCCATCGATGAATAAAACTTGATAAGCCTGAGTATTCAAATTCTTTCATCACATGAAATAATGAAATGAGTAACTCATTCGCTAATTTATTTCGAATATTCTTCTTCTCTAGGATAGTATTTAAATCCACCCATGGTTGATCGATCGCAGAATCAAACCTTTCATTAAGATTTACGTTAATCCCTACCCCAATAACTACATGTGCAGCCCCGCCAGATTGAGCGGATAGTTCAATAAGAACACCCGCTAACTTACGGTTATTCCAGTAAATATCATTAGGCCACTTTAACTTTAAATTGCTACAACCGAGACGTTCTAATGCATCAACTACAGCAACCCCAATAGCTAAACTTAATCCCATAGTAGCAGCAAGCCCATCGTTTAGCCGCCAGTATAAAGAAAAATAAATATTACAACCAAAAGGAGAGACCCAAGTACGCCCTCGTCTTCCTCGACCAGCCTCTTGATATTCGGCAAAACAAGATTGGCCACTTTGAATAGTATCCATATTATTAAGAAGATACTGATTGGTAGAGTCAATCACACCAAGCAATTTAGGAGAAGGTAGGCTTGCATGATTAATTAACTCTTCACTCAATAGCTCAATGGGATTAGAAAGTGCATAGCCTTTTCCTTTAACCTTATAAACTTCAAGGCCCCAATCTTGAATGACTGCAATATGTTTACTTATTGCTGCTCGAGAAATCTTTAAAACTTCACCAAGTTCCTCACCTGAATGAAACTGACCATCACTAAGTAAATCGAGTATTGCTAGTTTCTTAGTGTGATCTTTCATGAAATAACTCCGACAAAAAGGATTCTTTTCCATTGGCATAAAATCGAACTTCATGTTCAAGCTCAATGTTATACATATTAAGAACAGTTAGTTTTACATGGTGAGCTAATTCTAGAATATCATCTGATGTTGCCTCCCCATTATTTATCAAAACTAAAGCCTGTTCTTTATGTACTTGAGCATCATTTATTTTGAATCCTTTTAGACCCGCATTATCAATTAACCACCCAGCAGGAATCTTCTTTCCTTCTTCAACATCGTATGCTGGCAAGTTAGGATAAGATTGGAGTAGAGAACAATATTGTTCACTTGAAATAATCGGATTTTTAAAGAAACTACCAGCATTCCCTAAGATTTTGGGATCAGGTAATTTTTGATATCTAATTTCACAAACTTTATTAAATACATCTCGAGTAGTCGTTGTTTTTTTATCGTGTAAAACACTTAAGGGACCATACGATAAAAGCGGAGTCCATTTTTTTGCTAAGCGGAGAGTTATTGCGGTTATTATGCATCGATCTTTAAGTTCATGTTTAAAGATCGATTCTCGATAACCAAAATTGCAATCAGTATTTTGGATTGTTTTAATCTGTAAGCTATCGAGATCTAAGTATTCGACAGATTCACAAACATCTTTTAATTCAAGGCCATAAGCTCCGATATTTTGAATTGGAGCAGTGCCTGCACAGCCTGGGATCATGGCTAAATTTTCAATACCAGAAAGTCCATTATCAACACACCATTCAACAAGGCTAGGCCAATCTTCACCGCTTGAAACCTTAAGAAAGTACTCCTCTTCCGTTTCTATAACAGATTTACCATAAATACGATTCAAAACAACCAGACCATTAAATGTATTACAAAACAATGTATTACTTCCCGCACCTAAAGGGAGCTTTATCATGCCTGAGTAGGTCTCATCAGACCAAATATCAATCAGATCTTGAACTGAATCGGCTTGGAGTATCAATTCTGCATTTTGGCTGATTGAAAAGCTGTTATAAGGCTTAAGTTCTTTGCTTAATAATATTTTCATAGTGCTGTATTTAATTGACTAGATTAAGTACATTCTAACTTAATACACAAAAACTATATAGAACACAACTAATGAATCTTACCGTTTCTCATTTAGATAAATTGCGCCTCCCTTTACTCCATAAGCTATATAAAGCAAATTACCCTTCAGGAAAACCTAAAGGAAAAGAAGATATTATCGTGCTAGAAAATAACAAAATAATTATTGGAGCAGTACGGGTTAAAACATATGAAGATTGCCATTTTCTTACTGGGATGATGATCATTGAGGAAATGAGGGGGAAACAATTAGGTAACTACCTTATTAATGAAACAAAAAAACTTCTTTCACTAAATCATTGTTACTGCTTATGCGACCCACAATTAACTGATTTTTATCTTAAGAATAACTTCACTCTTGCTAAAGAGAACATTCCACACGTTATTACATCAAAATATGAACGTTATACACATGGAGGAAAAAAGATGGATATTTTGGTATATAAAAAACCTAACAATTAGAGATTACTCTCGGCAATAGAGGCGAAATTTGCTAAAATCTTTCTCCTTATATTGACAATTTAATGACCGGTTATGAATTTAAAACCTCAAGAAAGTAAAGAACAGCTGTCTATGCTTCCAATGTTGTCTCAAAATCCTGAGAATATTAAGATACTTCATACAGCTGCAGATTTTCGGTATGAACTCCTAAAACAAATAGAGAATGCTCAACAGCGTATCTATATCGTTGCACTATATTTAGAAAATGATGATGCTGGTAGAGAAGTATTTACAGCTCTTTATGAAGCGAAACAAAAAAATCCATCGCTAGATATCAATGTTCTTGTTGATTGGCATCGTGCTCAACGAGGCCTTATTGGTGCAGAAAAAAGTGATGGTAATGCCGCTCTATATTGTGAATTCTCTGAAAAATATGAACACTCAATAAATGTTCTTGGTGTACCTGTTAGAAATAAAGAAGTATTTGGTGTATTACACCTTAAAGGGTTTATTTTCGATGATACTGTTGTTTACAGCGGTGCCAGCTTAAATGATGTGTATCTTGCTCATAAAGATAAATACCGTTTTGACCGATACCACGTTATAAATAATCCTTTCCTTGCTAATTCAATGGTTTCTTTCATTAAGAAAACATTAATTGCTAGTCCTGCAGTTAATTGTTTATCTCAACAGAAAAGGCCCGAAACAAAGTCACTAAAGCCAGCAATTAAAGAGCTAAGAAAACAATTAGGTTTATCTAACTATCAATTTATCTCTCAGTTAAGAAAAGAGGGTGAAGTTGGCATTACTCCTCTTGTTGGTTTAGGGCGAAAAGGGAATAAATTAAATAATTATATTCGTCTTCTTTTAGCATCAGCTATATCTGAAATCACTATTTGCACACCTTACTTTAATTTCCCTAAACCTATCGCAAAAGAGCTAAAAAAAGCACTGCGACGAGGTGTAAAAGTAACAATTATTGTTGGTGATAAAACAGCAAATGACTTCTACATAGCTCCAGAAGAAGAGTTCAAAACAATCGCAGGCTTACCATATTTATATGAGATGAATTTGAGACACTTTGCGAAGAGTAATGAAACATATATAGCTAGTAGACAATTATCACTTCACCTTTGGAAACATGAAAAAAACAGCTTCCACCTTAAAGGTATGTGGGTTGACAAAGAGTATACTTTGATTACAGGAAGCAACCTGAATCCAAGAGCTTGGAAGCTAGATCTTGAAAATGGGTTATTATTACAAGATCCAGAGCAATTACTTGTAGAAACCAAGCAAGCTGAACTAGACGTTATCTTAGAACATACACAGTTGATAGGTTCATATAAACAAGTAGATAAGCTTGATAGTTATCCTGTTGAAGTGAAAAAATTAATCAAAAGAATTAAGCGAATTAAAGCAGACCATATACTGAATCAAATTCTATAATATTTTGGGATATGTACTGAAATTAAGTACATATCCAATAACTCCCTTCCTATAGAACCCCGCCTCTAATAAGAAAGCCACTACTATTAAAATAAGTTTAAATATTGGCTATAATTCCAGCCTACTTATCCCCTGAATTAACACTCATTGAACAAGCTTAATAATGCTACTAAATTTTATTGATTATAACTGTATTAGTTTTAAGGGGCTTACTCACAGATAATATATATATCACAGTAGTAATTTTTAGAAATAGCGAAGAGAAAGCACTTAAGAACAAGGCGGAATTTTTGATAAACAGTTATTTACTGCGATTGGTATAATTCTTCAAGCCACACCAGTTGACAAGCATGCTATTGTTATCATGGTTCAAGCGAGTTGGCACCAGAGCTATCTTGCAGATGAATTTG